>CAXGXL010000278.1:0-5527 GCA_964013555.1 uncultured bacterium | reverse complement strand
CAGATGAGTTTCCGCTGCCTGTCCCCGCATCTGACGGGTTCTCATTGTCGTTGCTTTGCCCGGCCGAGGCATCTTCCTCATTAGCCGAAGCGGTTTCCTCGACACTCTCAGAATCTGGTTCTGCGGCCTCATTGTTATCTCTAGAGTCGCTAGTCGAATTAACCGTCACCCCAGACGGCTCAGGCGCATCATAGCGGTCAAGAGATGAAGGTCCTCCGCCTGGCCGAGTTCCGCATGCGACAAGCAAAAAGAAAGTGATTCCCGACAAAAATCGAAGGCACGGTTTTTCCATAAAGTCATTCCTCGCGATGTATGTTTGTGACGGGCATGGTACGACAAGATAAGAATGGCGCTCGTTAAACGTCAATAAAAAAACCAATAAAAACGAGGATATACAAGGTGCTGTTTTTGTATTTTAGCACTAGCCAGTTAATAGCCTCTAGGTTATCTTTCTTTTGCTCAATTCAACTAGGGTTATTTTTCTTAGATAAATCTTAGAACCCGCTCCTGGTGGGTCCTAACGAAGAGTCGTCCCTATAAAGGAAAATGAAGATCCGGCCCAATTAAGCAGTGACCGTGAAACGAAATGCAGTTTACTCGTGATTCGGACACGCCATAGCCTCAAGCACTGCTTCAGCTAAATTCAAAGCTCTAAGTCCAGCCTGCCCACAAACCTTGGGCGTTCTCCGAGACCGAACGCACTCCACGAAATGCGCATCCTGCAATTGCAATGCATCAGTCACCGACACATCAACTGGCTCAGCTTGTATCTGCGGCCACGGAGATCCATTTTGTGGAGCAAGTCGCCGTACCGACTTCACCTCTTTTTGCCCACAATCAATCGAAATATACCGTTCTTCAGAAAACAACCTTATTTTTCGGCTGGCCTCCAGAGATGCCCTACCTGCTTTGAGTTCAGCAACAGAGCCATCCGCGAATTGAATCCTAGCTGAACACATATCGATTGCATTCGTCAAAATTGGTACCCCAATCGCTCTAACCTCTTGAACGGGGCTAGAAATGAGAGCTGCCACGATATCTAGGTCATGAATCAAGAGATCCAATACAACATCTGTATCCGTAGAGCGCCCGGTAAATGGGGCCAAACGTTCAGCGGAAATATATCGAGGCTTCTTACACAAGGGAAGTGCAGCCGCCACCGCAGGGTTAAAGCGTTCCGTATGCCCCACCTGAATAATTTTGTTATGCAGTTTGGCGCAATCAATAATAGCCTGTGCCTCCTCATGTGTTGGAGCTATCGGCTTTTCAATTAGGACATCCATCCCTAAAGAAAGGGCCCTAATGGCAACTTCCCTGTGAGTACTTGTCGGAGTGGCTATGATCGCAGCCTTGGCATCGGGGACAAAGAGTTCAATCCGAGGATGACATTGAATACCGAAATCTCTTCCAATCTTCTCCGACCGTTCGGCATCCACTTCGACCGCACCCAATAAATGACACCCTGGATCCGACTGAAGCTTCTGGATGTGATACCGTCCTAAGTGGCCTGCACCGACAACAATTATAGGTATTTTATCCATTGATTCACTCCAATCCAACAATGGTAAGACGCAAAGAATTCGCCAATTCAATGACAGCTTGCGGTTCAAGAATGAGTGTTCTGCCGGCCTCAACTCCCAAAGCCCCAATACCTGCCTGATTGAGACTATGAATTGTCTGAACTCCAATCGCAGGAACATCGAACCGCATATCTTGGTTTGGCTTGGCAACTTTAACCATCACGCCACCTTGATTCCCCATAAGCACTCCCGCCCGCTTAATGCACGCATCCGTTCCCTCAATTGCTTCGAGAGCAATCACAGCACCTTCACGAACAATAACCGTTTGGCCAATATCCAATTTACCGATCTCCCTTGCCACAGACAGACCGTATTGAAGGTCTTGGTCCATGGAAGCATCGGGCTTTGAATTAGTTAGTAGCCCCGGAGGGGCCAAAGAATCGGGCATATAGAGCGTAGAATCGATAATCTCGATTCCGTTCTTTTCGTATTCAGCGGCCACCGCTCGCAAAAGGCTATCGTCTCTTCGTAACGCACAGGTTGCCAATAGCTTTACCGCTGTAAAATCCGGACGCATTCCATCAAAAAGCCGGGTCTTGCGCACGCCCCCCGCCATAGCTGCCTGCCGAACCCCACCTTTTTTAAGGCATTTGATCATTTTGCCTAATTGTCCGACCTTCACCCAGGTGAGCTGGTCAACAAATCTCTCGATCGCAGGATCGGTCTCACCTCGCATAGCCACAGCTACAACCGAGATCCCCTGAGCACTAGCCGCTTTCGCGAAGAGCTGAGGAAAGACACCGTTGCCAGCAATCAAGCCTATTGTGGTTGGTTTCGTGGGCATAAGTATTCCCCACTTACGAACGTAGTTCGTGCGTCAGATTGCGCGCGGGACTCAGCCCCCGTTCGGCGCTTCTCGCAAACTCGCAAAGCTCACGCACCAAATCCGAAGAGGGGGCAAGCTCTGCTTCTGTACGGTGAAGCATCTCTTCACGAGTAGAATCTCCATAAAAAAGCGATTGGTAACCTACCCGCAGTTGCTTGATGGACTCTTTACTCCAGCCGGCTCGTTTAAGGCCTACGACATTCAATCCAGCATGCTCCGCTCGGTCCCCTTGGGCAATTGTAAATGGCAAGATATCCCGCGTAACCATCGCCCCGCCGGCAAGAAACGAATGGCGTCCAATTCTGCAGAACTGATGAATGCCAACAAAACCGCCCGCAATCACATGGTCCTCAACCGTGACATGCCCGGCCAGATTAACAGAGTTTGCCAAAACCACATGGTCTCCCACGACACAATCGTGGGCAACATGCGAGTAAGCCATAAAGAGGCAGTTGCTTCCCACGGCGGTCTTCATCCCGCCTCCCTTGGTTCCGCGATTCAGCGTTACACCTTCCCGAATGACATTATTGTCCCCAACCCAAAGTGTTGCCGGCTCCCCTCCAAACTTAAGGTCTTGGGGGGCTGCCCCCACTGAGGCAAAGGGGTAAATTGTATTCCCACTTCCTAGGCGAGTATGGCTATGAACGACTACATGACTCATAAGCTTAGTGCCCGCGCCAATGGCCGTATCTTCGTGAACGACACAATAAGGCCCAATTTCAACCGAAGAGTCTATATTGGCGCTAGAAGCAATAATGGCTGTTGGGTGAATTGACATCGATATGCTCTCTTCTTTCTCTAATGGTCCCCATACTTCGATTCAGGACTCTTTGGGAGCTTGTTCGAGTTCTCGAATTTTCCGTTTAAGTTCGGGAATAGTATTTTGCGATGCTACATTCTTTAGCCACTGCCGATGTGGCTTGGCGGGAAAGCCGCCGTAAATACCCGCTGAGCGAATATCCTTTGTCACACCAGCGCGACTTGCTAGCACAACTCGGTCCTCAACCTTAAGGTGACCTACCACCCCCGATTGAGCGCCAAGAACAACCCCATCTCCGAGCGTCGTGCTTCCTGCAACTCCGGATTGACTAGCCACTACAACATCCGTGCCCAACTTAACATTGTGGGCAATCTGCACCAGATTATCCAATTTCGTTCCCGGCCCAATAACCGTAGTACCAAATGTCGCCCGGTCAATGGTGGTATTTGCCCCAACTTCGACATCTTCTCCAATCACAACAATCCCAATTTGGGGAATTTTATGACGACGGCCGGTCGCATCCGGTGCGTAACCAAACCCATCCGAACCAACGACCGAGCCAGCATGCAAAACAGTCCGGTCACCTACAACGCAACGGTCGAGAACCTTCGCACCAGGGTGAACAATCACATCCTTACCTATTTGGGCATTATTCCCTACAAACGCACCGCCAGCTAGATAAGTGCCGGCGCCGATCCTCGCCCCAGCGTCAACGTAAGCCAGGGCGTCAACACAGGCACTAGGGTCAACCTCAGCATCCTGGTGAACAAAAGCCTGGGGGGAAATCCCGGCTGGTCTTTGCGGGAGAGGGTGAAGCTCTCCAGCAATCTGCGCCAACGCAAGGTATGGATTGGAGCAAACAACTAAATTTGTATGAGAGTCCGCAATTTCACTTGCAACGAGAACTCCACCCGCCCTAGTTGCATGAAATTGGGGCAAGTACTTGGATGCAGCCAAAAAGCTAAGATCAGAAGAACCGGCAGATTGAAGATCTGCTAAGTCACTTATCTCATAGCTGGCATCACCTAGCACGGTCCCGCCGACCATTTCGGCAAGAGCCTTTAGGGTAGGCATGGTTTATTTCTTCGCTATTTTCTTGGCTCCATAAGCCTTGTTGTAGTCCCGGACGACTTGGTCGGTAATATCCATGTGGCGTTTATGGTAAAGAACCGTATCGGCGATATTGAGAATCATAGTATAGCCCTCCTTATCGCCAATCTTGCCTACAATAACTTTCAAGCGACCGCCAATCTCCTGGGTAAGCTTACCTTCTTGAGCCATCAATTCACGTTGCATTTGAACGTACGTTTGTTGAAGCCCCATTAATTCGCGTTGCAATTCTTGTTCTTTTTGGCTGCGCACTTCAGGTCGCATGGTTGCAACACGCTTGTCGAAATCAGCCTTCTTCGCTTTTAAACGTTTCTGCTCCGTATCAAGCCGACGTTGTTTCGCCTCAAACTCTTTTTTCAATTTGTTCTTAGCAACTTTACCGTCGTTGACCTCGTTGAGAGCTCGCGCCATATCGACATAAGCCACCTTTGTAGTACTAAGGGAAGGCTGAGTTGCAAGAAAACCAGCAAGAAGGGTCAAAGTTAGCATTCGCTTCTCCGAATTCATCCTATGGGCTTTAGCTACCATGAGACCATTTCTCTGGAGCAAAACCGCAATCAAATAGAGCCCAAGGCTTATTCCCTTAGGCTTGTTACTCTAGGGCCCAAAGTACTGATTTGCTTTGGGTTACACGTTGAGAGAATAAAGACGTTTGTCACCCAACTCCATTCAGCGCCAGGCCTCTCTCCCCAGACTCGAACTGGCTTCTTACCAGACCAGCCGGGAGCCGTCTATCATATTGCAGTCCCGGGTCAAGTCAGATGAGCCAGGGCTAAGGCATCAATTCACTTGGGTATTTGTAACCTTGGACACCTTTGCTACGGTGGGGCCATGTCAAAACATGAAACGATTGGGCTCATGATGGTGCGGGAGGGTTTAATCAGTCGACCGCAACTTTACGAAGGAATGCGCAAACAACGTCAAACAGGCAGACTCATTGGTGATTGTCTCATTGCGCTTGGCTTTATCTCGCCCACCCAGCTCCTTGAAACCCTTTCAAGGCAGCTCTCGATTCCGGCTCTCCCGTCAGGAACGATCGCGACAGCCTCTCCCGAAGCAGCCGCGCTTCTATCAGCAGAAAGTGCACGGGCCTTGGGAGCGGTACCTCTCTCGCTCAAGGGAAACTGTTTAACCCTCGCTGTCTCTAACAGTGAAAATCTAGCACGACTCGCAAAAACGCCTGAGTTCGAACATTACGAACTGGGGGTCTATCTCGCCCTCGAATCAGAAATTGACTCTGCAATTACAAGG
>CAXGXL010000277.1:0-5546 GCA_964013555.1 uncultured bacterium | reverse complement strand
CAAGCTATTTTCAATGAGGAAATTCGTGTTCAGCGCAACCGTCTAGAAAATGAGCAAGTATAGATAAGGCGTGCTCTACTTGGACCTCAAAATGCGGTCTGTATTGAATGGCGATTTGAAGGGGTCTGCTTAGGGCCGATCGCGTTGATTCTTGACCGCAAGAGCTCGTTGATTGAATTCAGTGGGATCGTTTTCGACGAGCTTAGCTAGCTCTAAGAGTCGCGCCGCGAATTCGCGGGCAGCTTCAGGGAGGAAACCATTTTGCGCCAATAAAGGTGCCATGATCTCAGGAGCAAAATCCGCTCGCTGAGTAGCATCTCGATAGCTGCCGCCTGCTAGCTCTGGGGCGTTGGGTTGATGGGCGTGCTCGGTTAGTGTGATTGCAATCAAGTAAGGAAGGTGGGACGTGGTAGCTACGGTTCTATCGTGTTCTTGGGGGCTCATAGTAAGGCAGCGAGATCCGGTCGTGTTCCACAAATCAATTATGAGCTGGATCGACTTTTCATCAGAGTCGTGAGTGTAGCAAATGGCTACAACAGCGTTGTGGAACATATCCGCTCGCGCATGAGAAAAGCCTCCCTTATAGCCACCGGCCATGGGGTGAGTACCAATGTAGTGATGTTTGCTTAGGTATTTTGTAGCAAGCTCAAGTATGGGGCCTTTGACTCCGGTTACGTCCGAAATAATTTTCGACTCCGTTAGAACTTCACCCAGACGCCTAAATACTCGTTCAATAATCTCAATGGGTACGCAAACAAGAATCACATCCATGGAGTTGAGTTCTTCGACGATGGTGTGGTGAACTTTTTCGAAGAGGTTACTGGCGAGAGCTTCTTGACGAATGCCATCGATTTTTTCGATTCCGAATAGTCGAATCTTCGGTTGGGCGACTTTAAGGGACTTTGCTATCGATCCCCCCACGACTCCGAGTCCAATAATACCTACGTTCATGGTCTAGTGATGTCACATTCTTAAATGAAACAAAACTAATATTTCCAGTGTAGCGATGCAAATAGAGTTCTTCCAGCTAGGGGATATCCCAGAAAATCGGCTTGAGTAACTACACCTCGAGCCTTGTTAGGAAGGAGAACTTCGGCGGTTTGCTCGTTGCTTATATTTTGAGCTGAGAGGGAAATGCTCAGATGCTGGGGCTTCAAATGGAATCGGAGACTTGCGTTGTGAATGAGCCTGGGGGGAAGAGCGAGCTGATTATCAGGATCTAGGAAGACCTGGGTTTGGTAACTCGGCTGATAAGTGAGGCGTAAGCCGTGGCTAAAGAAAGATAGATGGGTGTCCACCCGGTGAGTGGGAATGCCGGGAGTATGAATGCCCAGGGGGCTTTTCGAGCGCAAGAATGTGTAAGAGATGGTGCCCTTGAGCCAAGTATAATTTCCAACGATTTGCGCCTCGAGTCCCCAAATGCGTTGGTCACGTAGATTATAAGATTGTATGTAGCGTTGGGAGGTTGGGAGCATGGCAATTAAACCTTCGGCGTGAGCATTAAAGCCGCTTAACTCCAGTTGTTGTTTGCCCACAGGTACACTTAGGTTGAGGTCAGCTAAGAAGCCTCTTTCAGGAGCTAAGTCTGGGTTGGGCGCGATTCGCAATCCATCTCCGAACTGTTCGATAGAGTTTGGGAATCGGTGGTATCGCCCAATATTCCCTCGTAGCCGCCACTTGGGTTGGCGCAGTACAAATCCCAATCGAGGGCTAAAGAGGACAGAGCGGGTGGATTGCTTGTAGGAGGATTGGCTTATTTGACCATCTAGTCTCAATCGAGGAATTATCTCAAGGCTACCGGTGAGGTTGGCGGGAATCTCGATGCCCATAAATGGCCGTGTTTCTTGGCGAGTGAAATTTGCTGCGACGCCCACGTCCTTTTGGACATCGGCACTTTGTTCTTTCGTTTCACGGTGGATACCAAAGGCCAATCTCCAATGATGGGATAAGCTTGGTCGATAGGTTAATTTGACTTTGACGTCCCCTCGTTTCAACTTCGACTCAATCGAGTTTACAGCAAAGCCCAAAAGAGCTCCGTCGCTTTCGAAGTGTCGGTGTGATTGTGCGAGACTCAGGTACATATTTCCTTCAAGGGTTCGGCTAACATTGGACATTTCCCGGATTTCCGCATTGACCAGGAATCCCGTATCAGTGGCATTGGCATCGGGTGGTAGATGGCCCATTTGTAGATGGGGACCCGGTACTTGACTCTCTTTCCAATTTGCCATGGCCGAAATTGACCAGAGACTCTTGTGAATTCCTTCACCTTGGATTGCTAAGCGGCCGCTTATGACATCCGAGGCATTTTGCCTTCTTGTGGTTTTGAAGTCGTCTTGGGGATTGTATGGAGTGTTATTGTCATTGAGATAGTTAAAATCACCTTTGGTTCCAAAGTAGTGCAGGAGAAAATGGTAGCTTATATTGTTATGGACGGGACCAGATAAGCCGATATGGCTACTGCGACTCCACTCGGTGCCACCACCTAGGTGTGCTTCAAACTCGTGGGTCTTCTTCGGAATTCGCGTAACAATTCGAACAACACCTCCGATGGGGGATTCCAATTCAATGGGGCCACCACCACGGTATACCTCAATGCGTTCGATATGGCTTAAGGGTAGAAAGTTCAGGTCAATACCCCCAACTCCGGTTTGCATAATCGGAATGTTGTCGACTACAAGATTAACGTAGTTCATGCCCAAGCCACGAATGACAATCGAAGTCAGACCCCCCATCCCCCCAAAGCGACGTAAGTGAATTCCCGGAAGGACTTCAACGGCGTCGGCAATGGACCTACCTGATCCGACTAGGGGCTCTGGGTTGATTTCAGAAGCAACGTGAGAGCTGCTTTCTGTATCCGAAGACCTGTCGGTTTCGACTACAACGGTTGATTCTTCTTCCAGAGGTGGGTCTTCACCAAGGGCTCGATCACAAACCAGGCTCAGGAAAAAAATAGCAAGAGCGGCGGGAGCTCTCATAGGCGGCTTCTCTAAAGAACTTCGGAAACTATGCTACAGAGGTTGTCGACCGTAAAACCGTATTCGGTGAGAATGCGATCGGCGGGGGCCGATGCCCCGAATGTGTCAACGCCAAGCATCTTGCCGCTATTGCCTACCCATCTTTCCCATCCAAATTTAGAGCCGAGCTCCACGCTGACTCGGGCAGTTATTGAGTCGGGAAGAATCTCGGCTTGGTATGCCGGAGATTGAGCGCTAAAGAGTTCCCAGGATGGCATCGAAACGACTCGAACGTGTTTGCCTTCATTGGCGAGTCGTTCTTGCGCTTGGAGTGCCAAAGCAACTTCAGAACCGGTGGCAATAATAATTCCTTGCACATCATTATTTTTCGCTTCGGACACAATATAGGCGCCTTTGGGAGTGCCTTCGATAGCTTTGTCTTGGGTCTCTTGCAGCGTGGGGAGGTTTTGTCGCGAGAGAATCAGTGCGGTTGGTCCTGTGGTATTGGCCATGGCCAATTTCCAGGCTTCACGGGTTTCGTTTGCATCGGCTGGCCGCAAAACCAAGCAATTGGGCATGCACCGTAAGGAGGCTAATTGCTCAACGGGTTGATGGGTAGGGCCGTCTTCACCAAGTGCTATCGAGTCATGGGTAAAGACCTGAACGACTGGGAGTTTGTTAAGTGCGGCCAAGCGAGTCGTTGGACGCATGTAATCGACAAAAGCGAAGAATGTGGCGGTGTAGGTTCTAAGGCCTCCGTGATAAGCAATGCCGTTGGCGATAGCGCCCATAGCGTGCTCTCGAACGCCGTAGCGAATATTACGCCCAGCACCGGTTTGCCCGTCGAACGAACCACCATCTTTGATAGCGGTTTTGGTTGAACATGAGAGGTCTGCATCGCCACCTAAGAACCACGGTACCGTTTGGGCGATGCCATTGATAACCGAGCCCGATGAGACGCGGGTAGCCAATTGGGAGCCCACTTCAAATTGAGGAAGATTTGAATCCCAATTCGGCGGTAATTCACCGGCGTGTGCCATTCTCCAGTTATTTGCAAGCTCTGGATATTCGCCCTCATATTTTTCAAACAAGGCGTTCCAGCTGGCTTCTAATTGTGCGCCCTGGGTTTGTGCTTGGCGCATTTGCTCAAGGGCACTGCTGGGGATATGAAAATGATGAAGGGGATCCCAGCCCAACGCCTCTTTGGTTAGCTTGATTTCGTTTTCTCCCAAAGGAGAACCGTGGGAGGAGGACGTTCCGGCTTTGTTAGGAGAGCCAAATCCTATAGTGGTTTTAACAATAATCAACGAGGGCTTTTCGTTTTCATCTTTTGCTTCTTGGATGGCGCTGTGAATACCTGCCAAATCGGTATCGCCATTTTGAACCGTTTGAACATGCCAACCTTGAGCTTCGTACCTAGCACCAACCCGTTCAGTAAAGGTTTCGTCGATAGGGCCATCCAAGCAAATATCGTTTGCATCATAGAGACAGATCAACTTTCCTAACTTGAGATGACCTGCCAGAGATGCCGCTTCAGCGCTGATGCCTTCCATGAGGCATCCATCGCCAACAAGTGTGTAGGTGAAGTGATTGCTTAATTCAAACCCGGGCCGGTTGTATTGGTTCGCCAACGCGCGTTCAGCGATGGCCATGCCCACTGCGTTGGTAAATCCCTGCCCGAGTGGGCCTGTGGTGCATTCTACTCCCGGACATTCAAAAGATTCAGGATGCCCGGCTGTTTTACTGCCCCATTGACGAAAGTTCTTGATGTCTTCTAGGGTTACTTCGTAACCGGTCAGGTGAAGGAGGCTGTAAAGTAGCATCGAGCCATGTCCGGCGGATAGGACGAATCGATCTCGGTTAGCCCATTTGGGGTTGGAGGGGTTGTGGTTTAGGAAATAGTTCCAGAGGACATAACCCATAGGAGCAGCCCCCAAAGGCAAGCCTGGGTGACCTGAGTTTGCTTTTTGGATGGCGTCAATGGAGAGGGTGCGAATCGTGTTGATACAGAGGTTGTCCAGATCGGATGGCTTCATGTTTTTCTCCTGCCACAAGCAGTTTACTGACGTTTGACGGTCGACTATCTCACGGTATCGATGAGGGCAACCCAATTTTTGGCCAATCCGAGCTGGGAGATCAAAGGTGCCTATCGTCGCTCTTGTGTCTTCTAAGGTGCTGAAAATAAAGGGCTTTTATTGGGTTTAAAGAGAATGATAATCCTTGGTTGAATAACCGAAGCGCTTGGGTTAATGCGCGATGCGGTGGGGATTGGACTCTAAGAGGGTATGGGATGACGGCCCAAGAGGACATTGAGTTTTGTAAGAGACAATTGGCGCTGGTGAGCCGAACCTTTGGAGTGTCAATTGAGGCTCTTCCGGAAAGCCTGCGTGAGCAAGTTCGTGTGGCCTATTTACTTTGCCGGATTTTAGACACAATCGAAGATGCCGTAGCGGTTTCTTTGACTCTTCGCGAGTCGCTCTTTGATTTGTTTAATGAATGCCTCAAAAGTCCTGAGGCTATGGCCGAGATTTTTGAGACCCAAACCGCTTCGCTCGGGGAGTCCTCTAACCCAGATATTCAATTGTGCGCTCA
>CAXGXL010000276.1:0-5548 GCA_964013555.1 uncultured bacterium | reverse complement strand
AGCAGTCACTTCTTTTTGTAAAGCTAGCTTCGTTTGCTGCAGGTCCTGATTGGTCTCCGACAATTTCTTGCTGGTTGCTGCTAGAATGTTGATCTCGGTTTGGAGTGTATCGATTCCAGTATTGAGTTCTTGGAGGGATTTCTCCATTGCCCTATTTAGATAGGCATTGCGATAGAGATAGTGTTTTCCCATTCCTCCGGCGGTAATGCATGTCAGAGCGATGCTGCCGCCGATAATTTTGGTGATCACCGGCTCGGGGGCAAATATGAAAACACCAGCAGTTATGGCACCGCCCGTAAGCAGTACATTGGTTCCGTATTGTTTTAACTTATATTCGCTATCGTATGGAGCTAGGCGAGTGGTGACCTGAGGAGAATCAGGAATACTGGATGTTCTTTCGCGTGTCGTTTTCGGAAGCGGACTTAGCGCAGGAGGCGGAGGCGAGCTTTGTGGGCTTAGTGGTTCCAAATTGGGGGCAGATGGTGAAATGATCATGGGGGTATTCCGCTTCTATTGAGCTCTTGGACTGAGGTTACGTTGTAAGATTAGTTTCTGAAGTTTCTGTAGTTTGGTTTCTGCTTCCAAAAGGCTTTTGCGGCGGTTTCCGAGTTCAACTTCAAGGGCGTCAAGTTTTGCTTCTTTGGTCGCTAACTTCGTCAATTCCCTGTTGATACGGGTTTCTTTTTCGTCAGCTTCTTCAATCTGCGAGTTGAGCTGGTCGAGCTTGATTTTCTTTTCTGTTTCAAACTTGCTTCTATCTTCATTCAATTTGTCGAAAGCTACGTTGACTTCGGTCTTTAACCTCTCTACCTGATTTCTTAATTCACCAATTTGTTGGTCTAATTGACGCTTGGTTTGAGTGAGTTCCCCGGTAGTTTCTACGAGCTCCTCGCGTATGCCACTAAGCTTGTGGATTTGGCTTTGAAGTTTGTTTATTTTTCCTGTCAATTTACCAACCGTTTCTTCGAGAGCTTGGGCCATATATGCCTGCTTAAAGAAAGCGTGCTTGCCCCAAACGCCTGCGACAATCAGCGCCACAGCGAGAATGGTTCCGATTAGCTTGGTTACGAACGGCTCAGGAGAGCACAAAAGAGCAATGGCGGTCGCAGACCCGAAAATAACCATCGCATTCGTACCGTATTGCTTAAGTTTGTATTTGAGGCCGTAGGTTTTCTTTGGCTTGACGGGCTCTGTTCTAAGAACTCGGGCCTTTTTCTCTATCAGTGGGGAGCCGGGTACCAAAAAAATATCTTCGATTGCAATGGTTTGTCCTGGGCTTGTAGCTGAAACCGATGGAGTCGTTGAGGGAATGTTGGTGATAGGAGCTTGCCCCGACGAATCAAATTGGGTTGTAGTTGGGGCTATGGGAAGAGCCATCGAATTCTCCGTGCAGGTTTAAGCGACTCGGCTGACCGTAGTTGATGTAAGAATCATCGTCAGTTACGGCACTTTGTTGCGCTAAACTGCTTGTTAACATTAGATTCTTGTAAGCCTGGCCTGAACAAAGAGACGGGGAACCAATGGGGTTTTCAATCGCCGATTTGGGAAGCAGAGTAAGTTCGTAAAATGACGATTTTAGTTCATCACTTTAGGCACATACGGACACAAGCAACATGGGAGCGGCGCCGCCTCTACCATCAAATTCATCGTCGCCTTCGAGGCGGCGTCTGATGAGCTCCGCTTTTAAATTCTTAAGCTTTGCAAGGGCTTTTCCCACCTTTTTGCTCAAGGTTTCGAGGTTTTTCGATTGTGCAATACTCAGTTTTCCGTCGCGGCTTGCCGCCTGCAAAATGGAGTTTGCTTCAGTTGCGTGTTGACGCAAATTGCCTAGTGTTTGCTGATAGTTTTGATAGAGGTCGGATACCATCATTGGGTTCTTGAACGAGTCAAATTGGGCATCTATTTCCTTGGTTAGAGTAACGGCACTTCGCGCGATACTCTCAAATCCAGTTTTGGCTAACGCGAGACGGGATGGCCCGTGGGTGATGTCGGAGAGGTCCCCTCCAGATTGCAAGGTTGTGACTACTTGTTTTGAGATAAGCATTAAAATACTCCAAATTAGTGAACGATGCCGGTGATTTGAGGCAGCGGCAGATAGTTTTAGTGGCACAGCAAGGGATTGCTAAGTATTTGAATTATCGATTTTTGAGCCGTCTTGTTTCGAGAAAAATCAATTTATTGTTGATTGGTTCTGCCCAAAAAGAGGAAGGAGTCCTGCTTATACTATTTGCGGCTACCAATTACCCAAATTGTATTTTGAAATGGTTCTGGAAATCAGAGTTCCTAGTGGCTAACCCCATGAATCTATCACTGATTTAGCTACTCGAGTTCCGCCGACCGCTGTGGCTAGGGCGCTTTGCCCAGGAAAGGTGGAGTCGCCGACCATAAATAAGTTGGACCCCACTTTTCGGGGGCCCAGATGCAAGTACTGCCCTAACCCAACCCGTTTTGGGATGCCTCCAACAAAGCCCTCTGGCCGGCCTGTAAATCGTTGAAATGTACGGGGTGAAGCTGGAAACTCCTTTTGAATTATTGCGGCCCAATTGGGACAGTGATTATTAAAAGTATGGCGCATAGTGGTCTGGATTTGAGAGATGAATTCGCTGCGTTGGTTCGGAGAATACGAAAATAGTTCCTTCATCGGGACATGGGTCGATAAGGTTAAGGTTCGAAAGCCTTCCGCGCCGCGTTGAGCAGATTCTGAACTACCGCTGATGGACGAAAAGACATGATTTCCCGAGTGAAATGGTTGATCGCGGTTTGCGACAAGCTGCCAGTGCTCAGCCATGCTTGTTTTACTCGTCTTGGCCACCATATAGAGCATAGCAGCACCCCAGCCTGACTGAACCTGACTTTGCAAGGCTTCAAATGAACGAGGGATGGAATATTCTTGGGGCAAGAGACTTCGAAGAGCGCCGGGGAGAAGATTGGCTACGACAACCTGAGCCGAGAAGGTGCCGCGAGAGGTTTTCAGAGACCAGCCATGGTTGGGATTGGGTTCTAGTTTTTTTACCCGAGTGCTGAAGTGAAGATTACCGCCTCCCGATGAGAATGCATGACATAATCCGCGAGCTAGAACACCCATTCCACCCTGAATATGGGCGGTTCCGCGCGAATAATAGTCCATGGTTGCGAGTGCGAAAAGTGCTTCTGCTTCAGCGATATTACATTGGACGGTGATTTGGCAAAGAGCGTCTAGGTAGGTTGTAAGAGGGCTAAATTGGCCTAATTGGAATCTCTCCAGAACGCTGTGGAGGCTGCGGCCTAGATCTTGAAATAACGGAATATAAGATGGCAGTCGGCGAATATGTTTGAGAAGGGAGTTCCAATTGATTGGCGGGAGGAGCGTTTCTTCGTCAATAAGAGCCCACAGCGTTTGTGCGACTCTCGCTTGATGGGCGAAGAATCTCAGAAGATCAGTTTTGGGGGCTCCTTCTAGGGAGCAGAGAGCATCGAGAAGCGATTCTGGGCGTGAGCTTATATTGATGGCGAGATGGGGGGCCCGAAAATGGACGACGGGATCTATCCATTCGAGTTGTACGGGAAGTTGATACTTAGAAATCCATCGGGCGAAGAGTTGGTTTTTTGCAAAGCCAGAGGAGAGAGTCGCTCCGGCATCAAAGGAGAATCCGCTTTTAGTAAAGGTACTTGCGCATCCGCCTGGGTAGTTTAGAGTTTCGAAGAGGGCAACCGAAAGGCCGTTTTCTGCGAGTGAAAGTGCCGTGCTGATTCCCCCAAATCCACTTCCTATAACAGCAATATCAAAAGATTGTTTCATCGGTTCAGAGTACATAAACCAAGGGACTGGACAATTTCAACCCAGCTTGGGGCATAGCGAGAAATGGCGCCTAGGGTTCTATTACATTATCTTTTTGGTGCAAAATAGAGCCACCAAAAGCCGTGATATTCGTTGAAGATGGGGTTCTTTAGGCGAATGTGTATTACCGAGCGGGAGAGAAAAATCTTCCATCAAAATCTAAATTTCACGAAGAAATTGCATTTTGTAGGTGATTTTATTTTTTTTCAGGCTATATTCACACCACCACCAGCCGCGGGTCTTTTTTACGAAGGCCTGAAAATGTCTACAAATGGTTAGAATTAAAACTAGTACTAGTACAAGTGCGTTCGCTGATGGTCTTCGATGCGCCCCTGCTGCGGAAGTAGAGACTTTACAAAGGCCAGTGTCTTTAGTTGGCCCTGAAATTCAAGAGACCGTTTCACTAGATGCTCAGAACATGGCGGTCGCTTTAGAGGGGTGCACTTCTCCGGAAATAGTGCGTCATCATGGGACTTCAATTTTCAATAAAAAGGAAGCCTTGCAATCTAGCCCCTTTGCAGTTGGTGTGCAGCCGCTCATGGAAAAAGACGATCTGGTCAAGGACCTGAGAGCTAGTGAAGGTTTAAGAGCTAAGAATAGTTCGGAGTTTGTTCCGCAGGACAACCAAAGGAAAAGGGCGCTTCCCGGAATTGGAAAGCCGGGATTGCGTTTTGAGACGCATAATGGCGATGCTGTTCTTTACATTCGCGAGGTGAATGGGGTGGGGTATTTGGGCAAGAATCTGAGCTCAAAAAGGGAACCTGCAAAAGTCTATCCCTATGAAAAACTTTTTTTGCCTCTCTCTCGGGGCCCCAAACTGCCGAGTGACTATCTTGAAAGGCATTTCGTTGGTGTTAAGCCCGAAGAGCTAGTTGAAAAAATGAAATCGGCGACGGGGGATATTGATAAGATTTTTTTTGAGGCAACGAAGTCTTGTCGGACGGTTATTCCGTTTGTCAAATCTTATTCCTGGTTAGCTCTAGGATCTTTTGGCCGTCAAGAAATGTGTCCTTATTCCGATATTGAGTTTGGAGTTGTTTATGAACTGGAGCCTAGTGAAGAAGCCAACGACGCGGTGGTCAGGGACCATTTTCGAAAGTTATGCTTAAAGATACTCGAAGAGATGCAGGTCCGTGCGAAATGCGTGATTGTCGATACCGAAGGCAATGTCCCTTCGGGGCGAAGTGGGGGTGTTTTGATGAACACTCCTTTGGATTTGGCTGAGTCCATAGCGGTCAGCTCGCAAAACGTAGCGCTTGATGCACGTCATACTATGTTGCTTGACGCTCGCAATCTCCCCGGGGTTAATTCTTCTCTTGAACCGTTTAAGGCTTTTGAGGCGGCTAAAGAATTAGTCATGTCCGCAGAGGGGGCAGCAAATCAACGGGCCATCAATGCTGCTCACCTTAAAGGGCTGGCACTAAAGTCCTTGAAGTCCGGTTTAGAAGATCTCGAACGAGATGATTTACGTTATTTGAATATAAAAAAGAATTTTCGGCAACCGCTGGATTGGGCCCTTCTTGCGCTTTCTGTAGGGCAAGGAGAATTTCGAGTTCGTGGTTTCGGTGATCGAATCGAAGCCCTTAGAAAGCGTGGGGTTATTACCGACCTCCTTGCCGAGGAATTAGTGAGTTTGTATTCCTTGATTTTTCTAGCAAGGGTGAAACTTCATTTAGCTCACCATCGTGAAGAGGATTTTGCTCTATGGGATTCTAGTGTCGACGATCAAGG
>CAXGXL010000275.1:0-5551 GCA_964013555.1 uncultured bacterium | reverse complement strand
GTTTTCCAAAGTCGGTGATAGTTTGCTCAATCTCTGCGAAGCTAAGTGCTTCCGCATTACGAATGACGGGTACGACTAAGCCTCTTCCGCCGCCAACCGCAATGCCGATATCGAAGTAATTTCGGTACACGATATCGGTACCTCGAATTTCTGCATTGATTTGAGGAACAAGTTTGAGGGCGTCCACGGTAGCCTTGACGAAGAATGACATAAATCCCAATTTAGTGTCGTATTTGCTTAAGAATTCGTCTTTATAGGCTGCACGAAGGTTTTTCACTGCGCTCATATCAACTTCGTTGAATGTTGTCAGAAGAGCAGCGGTTTGTTGAGCTTCTACGAGTCTTTGAGCCACTTTACGGCGAATTGGCGTCATCGGTACAACCTCTTCTGACCGATGAGCTTGAGCAACTTGATGCACAGGAGGCGTTTGCTTGAGTTTGGATGCCTCAGATGTGTGGCGCAGGACGTCTTCTTTGAGGACCCGTTCACCCGGGCCCGTCCCGTCTACCGCATTCGCGTCAATACCCGCTGTGGCAGCCTGTCTAGCTGCGGCAGGCATGACCCGTTTTTTGGGGGCGTCATTCGTGGAACCGGATTTGCCGGATGGAGAACTCTCCACAGCGGGTCCATCTCCCTCTTCCATGGTACCAATTACGTCCCCGACCGAAGCTTGCTCACCTTGGGCACTTAGAATCTTGGTTATCTTTCCGGTAGCCGGGGCGGGTAATTCTACGGTAACTTTGTCGGTTTCAATCATAACGATGGTATCGTCTTGACGAACCAGATCACCTTCTTTTTTGAGCCACTCCCCAATTTCAACTTCGGTAATGGATTCGCCAACTTCTGGTACGATAAGATCTACAGCCATGGGGCCTTGTCTCCTAAATAAATAGAAAAATGAATTAGAGGTTAGTTTTTAATTCCTAACGCAGTTGTATTCAAAATCTGTTGTTCTAATTTGTGACTGCTTTTAGAGCCGGTAGCGGGGCTGGCTGACTCGGGGCGATAAACACCAGAGAACGGAAATCGGTTGAAGACTCTATGTCCGAACCGACTTCTTAGGTGACGCCATGCCCCCATATTTTCTGGTTCATCTTGAACCCAGATCACTTCACATTCGTTATCGTAAGGGGCCATTGCTTCTTCGATTTGTGCATCTGAAAGAGGGTAGAGTTGCTCAATTCTCAAGATGGCAACGTTTTCCTTTTTGTGTTCCTCGCGAAGAGCTTCTAATTCGAAATAAATTTTGCCCGAACACCAAAGCACCCGGTCTACCTTAGTCTTGCGTGATGCGAGGGAATCGCGAAGAATCGGGTGGAATTTTCCTTTGCTTAATTCATCGAGTGTCGATGTGGCGCGGGGGTGTCGTAATAGGCTTTTGGGAGTCATGACTATCAGGGGTTTTCTCCAAGGGCTGATAACTTGACGCCTCAAAAGATGGAAGTGTTGGGCGGGGGTACTGGGGTAACAAATTTGAATATTGTCTTCGGCGGCCATGGCCAAAAAACGTTCTAAGCGGGCACTGGAGTGTTCTGG
Organism: uncultured bacterium; assembly: GCA_964013555.1. Lineage (GTDB taxonomy): Bacteria > Myxococcota > XYA12-FULL-58-9 > XYA12-FULL-58-9 > JABJBS01 > CAXGXL01. The sequence goes on along the minus strand of CAXGXL010000275.1, from coordinate 4,015 downwards.
GCCCATTCCTTCCATTGCGTGAGGCAGAAGCATCACCAACCCGCTTAAGCGGCGCCATTTATCCTCTGCGCTGCTTATGAATTGATCGACAATAACTTGGGCCACATTAGAAAAATCCCCAAATTGGGCTTCCCACATGACCAAGCCATCTGGGGTATCCAAGCTATAGCCATATTCAAATCCAAGTACAGCTGCTTCGGAAAGGGGGCTATTGTGGATTTCAACCCGCGCTTGATCTGGGGTTAGGAACTGGAGTGGGTAGTGTTTTTTGCCATTTTCATAGTCGTGAATGACTGCGTGTCTATGGCTAAAGGTACCGCGCTCGCAATCTTGACCTGTGAGGCGGATGGGGGCCCCGTCAGCGCTCAAACTAGCAAAAGCAAGCATTTCAGCACCGCCCCAGTCTATGGGGCGTTTGCCGACTCCCATTTCACGCCGTTGATTCAAAAGTCGTACGATTTTTGGGTGCGGGGTGAAGGAGTCCGGCACGGTGCAAATCTTATCCATTAATTCGGTGAGAGTTTCTTTGGGGATTGTGGTGTCGGCTTCGGGGACAGCGTTTCGTGGACCGCCCGTGTAGCCTTGCCAAATGCCCGTCATTGAGTTTTCTACTAGATGCGAGCAGTCTTCGCCGTCGGCTTCTTTGAGAGCCGTTTCAAGGTTTTCTTGACGTTCCTTCTCTATTTGCCCAGCTTCTTCTATGGTGACATCTCCAATTTTCAGGAGATTCTCTAGGTAACCGTCGCGAACGGACTTTCTTTCGCGGATGGCCTTGTACAAGACTGGTTGTGTAAAGGCTGGTTCGTCACCCTCGTTGTGTCCGTGCCGCCGGTAGCCGTACATATCGATGACGACATCTTGCTGGTATGTTCTGCGATAGTCCATCGCCAATTGAACCACCTGGGCGACGGCTTCTGGGTCCTCCCCATTAACATGAAAGATGGGGCATTGCAGCATGCGCGCGACATCGGTGGAATAGATACATGAGCGTGATTCACCTGGCGGGGTAGTGAACCCAATCTGATTGTTCATGATGATATGGAGCGTGCCACCGGTTCGGTAAGCTCCGAGAGCACTTAGGTTTAAGGTTTCCTGAACCACCCCTTCTCCAGCAAATGCAGCATCACCGTGAATCAAGATAGCAAGGGCACGGGTACGCTCGAAGTCTTGAACTCGATCTTGTTTAGCTCTGAGGCGACCGAGTGCCACAGGGTTGACGAATTCCAAGTGGCTTGGGTTAAAACACAGGGATATATGAATTTCTCGGCCCGCAGCCGTTATCCAATCGGTGCTGTATCCAAGGTGGTATTTGACATCCCCGCGGCCGATGAAAAGTTCGGCATTCTTGTCGGCAAATTCTCGGAAGATGTCGCCTGCACCTTTGCCCATAATATTAGACATGACATTCAGGCGCCCCCGATGGGCCATGGCCAGGACAATTTCCTCAAGCTCTTCATCCCCAGCTCGTTCGATTGCTTGGTGCAAAAGCGGAATCAAACTCTCACAGCCTTCGAGAGAGAAACTCTTGGCTCCCCGGAATTTGGTTTGAATAAACTCTTCAAGCATAACCGCATCCGTAAGCTTGGAGAGAATCTGGAGTTGCTTTTCGTGGGTGAGAACGATCCGGTGATCCGCCAATTCCATTCGCTCTTCAAGCCAATGTTTGGTGACCAAATCGTCAATATGCATGAATTGAACACCGATAGAGCCACAGTAGGTTCGGCGCAATTGCGCGACTATTTGTCGCAGGGTTAAGGCTTGACCTGAATGGATGGTTTCCGGTGGGAATACCAAGTCCATATCTGCTTCAGAAAAGCCGTAAAAGGCTGGAAATAACTCAGGTAGTGGTGGTCTCGGAATTTCCAAGGGATCTATTTTTGCGATTAGGTGGCCCCGGTCTCGGTAAGCTCGAACCATCTGAAAAACTTTGTCTTGGAGTTGGGCGACACGGGGATTGAGACTAGCTTGACCGTGGTTGGATTCCGGATTGGCGTAGGGGGACTTCTCGTGCTCTGGATGCTTGGTTCCGGCGAAAACACTAGTGGGGACAAAGCTCGGTCCTAGTTGGCTTGATCTCTTTCTCTTTTCGTTTACCCCGAATTCTTGAAAGTAGGATTGCCAATCTTTGGAGATGGATTGGGGATTTTCAATATACTGAGCGTATAACTCTTCAATATAGGCCAAATTGGCCAAAGTGGGATCAAGTGGAATACTCATGGATAAGATCCTTACCTATTGGTTCTCCGGCCTACTACCGTATTGGATACGCTATGCCGGAGATATTGAAACAATAGCGCGGATTGGGGGGAATACTCAAAACTGTATGGCGGTGGATTTGGCTGTATTTGGGCAAACATCCCAATTTGTGATCGCAGTGCGTCAAATTAGGGATAGGCAAGCACCCATTTCCAAATGGGAGCCCCAAAAAATGGGACTTAGCCAGTGCTTTGAAGATGCTCAGCAGTGGGTGAAGTAATTTGTGCTTTTGGGGTGGTTGTTCAGTCAACATAGAGCCGCCGTTTCAATGAAGCCTACAAAAGGTTAGGCTAACCAAGTCCTCTGGACATGATGATTCGTTCGAACCATTGCCCAATGTCAGCCAATGCTGCCCACCAGACAAAAGTGGGCAGAATTTGAATTAAGATGACCGGTAATTGCTGTGACACTATTCCCGGAAAAATGTGGCGGCGAGTGTATGATATCGGTGGAAGCCAGGCTAGGGCAGATGCCACTGCTCCAAAAAGAACCATTCCTATGCACCATTTGTAGTGTTTTTTGACAAATGCATGCCCAATAATGGCGCTGAAAATCAGGAAGTAGAGGAAGACAGAGGCATGGACAGGATTGCTCCATCCTTCAATAATATTGGTTAGCTCTTGAATTTCTAGGGCGCTTAGTTGTGGTTTGTCTTTTTGCCCTAAGAAATCATTGGTTTGCCGGGTCATGTCTTGCAAGACCCGTTGACTCAAATTGTCAGGGGCTGTTTCCATGGAAGAGCGAGTGGGTAGGGGAGCATTCTCTTGATCGTGCTTCGGGGTAGGTGATGGGTTGGGCGCCAATAGTGTGGGGGCTTCGCTTTGGCCGAATGCAGAAAAAGCGGCACCGTTGATTAGAACGATCAAAAACAAACGAGTCATTGGTGCTTAATTCTGTGGGGGGTCAACAATCGGATGCCCAGCTTCCCGCCATTCTCGAAAGCCGCCATCCATGGAATAGACGTTCTTATATCCCATTCGTTGCAGGTTTTCAGCTGCCAATGCGGAACGATACCCCCCACCACAAAATAGAATAATTTCAGTATGTTGGTCCGGTATTTGGGTTTCTATATCGCGTTCAATAACCCCTTTTCCCAAATGGAGGGCATTGGGGAGAGTTCCTCGGAGCCACTCTTCTTTTTCTCGTACATCTACCAGATGAAACGATTCCCGATTTTCTTGTCGTTCAAAAACAGCATTCACGTTTGTTTCTCGAATTCGAGATTTGGCATCTTGAACGATGGCCAGAAAATGAGCCGAGTGATGTTTCATGCTAAAGGTCCTCTTTAATATATTTGAGCATCTACTCGAAAATGAAGCCATTGTTCAAGGCTTCCAGCCTGCAAATTGGCTTCTTGGCGTTTTAGAGGTGCTTTTTGTTCTCGAATGCAATGCTGCGTGGTTTGTGCACTATATTGGCACGGTCTTTCGTAGATTTGAGGCTGAGCTGCTTTGCCCTGGATCGAAGTCGAATATTGGGGCGTTTTCTGAGAAAGGCTTGGTGGACTCGATGAGTGGAATTCTCTTTTTAGGTACTGGCAATTCTTGCCGAAGTCAGATGGCTGAAGGGTTCGCTAAATCGATTTTGGGGCACCGCTGGGGTGGTTTTTAGCGCAGGTACGAATCCTCGCGGTATCCATCCTATGGAAATTCAGGTGATAGATGAGATTGGAATTGATACCACATCTCAAGAGTCGACTCATGTTGACGATATTTCGCTTGCTGATGTGTCTTCAATCATTACGCTCTGTGGTTCGGTT
>CAXGXL010000274.1:0-5576 GCA_964013555.1 uncultured bacterium | reverse complement strand
ATATCTTGAATGGAAGTAAGCTCTGGATCACAAACGGAGGTATTGCCGACTTTTTTACTGTTTTTGCTAAAGTTGAAGTGGATGATGGCGGGATCAAAAAAGAGAAAGTTACCTGCTTTGTCGTGGAGTCCAAGTGGGATGGGGTGACCGTTGGGCCTCCTGAGGAGAAAATGGGTATCAAAGCATCTTGGACCAACGAAGTTCACTTTCAGGACGTCGAGGTTCCGGCCACGAATGTAGTTGGGGGAATAGGTAAAGGCTTTAAGGTCGCGATGGGAATTCTAAATCATGGTCGGATGGGCTTAGCTGGTGGCTGTATTTCCGGGATAAAGAATTGCATTGAGGCTTCTTTAGAGCACGCCAACGAGCGCAAGCAATTTACTCGACGCCTCATTGAATTCGAGATGATTCAAGAGAAAATCGCATTGATGGCTGTCAATCTCTATGCCGCAGAGGCTATGGCATACAATACAGCACACCTGATCGATAAAGGCGATGTCGACTATTCTATGGAGAGTGCCGCGGCGAAAGTGTTTGCTACCGAGGCTTTGTGGACCGCATGCGATGAGAATCTTCAGATTTGGGGTGGCCTTGGTTTCATGAAGGAGTATCCCTATGAGCGATGGGTCCGCGACGTTCGAATTTTTCGTATTTTTGAGGGAACTAACGAGATATTGCGAGCATTTATCGCCTTGTCGGGAATGCAGGGACCAGGGGAGGAATTAGCTGGCTTGGCTGAGGCCATCAAATATCCACTCAAAGGGTTGGGGCCGGTGACGGATTTTGCTGTTCGTAAAATCAAGCGCAGCGTTTTGGGAGCAACGGTTGAAAATGCGAATCCGGCCCTTAAACAAATCGTAGGTATCTTCGAAGAAGGAACTACGGAGTTCGCGGATCATGTTGAAGGCGCGCTGCGGAAGTATGGGAAGAAGATATTTCTTAAGCAGTTCGTTCAAAAGCGAATAGCCGATATTGCGATTGACCTTTATGCCCTAGCTTGTGTGATTGCTCGCGCGTCAAAAGCTATTGAGAAGAAGGGCATTGATAAATGTACCCTTGAACTTGAGTTAGCGCACGCATTCGCGCGAACGGCAAAACGTCGAATTCATTCTAATTTTCGAGGTTTCCAGAAAAACGACGATGATGCGCTTCAAGACATTGCATTGAGCATATCCGAGTTGGGCAGGTATCCGTTTGATATAGTCAATTAGGTTCGTATTAGCGCAATCAATTTTGCTCAGCTAGCTCGAGGTCAGCCTTGGAATCGATTTCGTCTGTGGTGCCTAAGGAAATAGAGGATCCCTAGAAGCAATAGTGTAGTAGTAGGCAAGGGCGCAACCGAGCGACAGCTCCAAATACTTTCCTCTGGCGGTTCTTCGGGGATATCCGCGATGCATTGTCCATCACAAGAATAGCCGCTTGGGCAGGGAGCATCTTCATTGCAGCGTCGAGTGCAATACCCGTTTAGAGTACAAATCCCTGAAGTGCATTCATTATTACTAGAGCAGATTTCGCCAATAGGGTAGCTGAATTCCGGATCCGTAGGCCAGCCTACACTCCAATTAGGGGCTTCGATTCCTGCGTTCCGAGCAGCTGCTTTCGTTTCAGAGATGATCCACTCACTCCATCCAAACACTGAACCATAAACCGGGGTATCGCACCCGTAGGATCCACGTGAAGCAATTCCAATAATTCGGTCTAGAGTGTCGAATGCGGGGCCGCCAGAGTCGCCTTGGCAGACTCCGGTGTCGCCAATCCACTCGGTTTCGCGGGAGTAGTAGGAAGGACATTGGCTTCCTACGCAATCAATGGTCAGATCATCACGTCGGCGTCGTAGTCCGCTGCCCCCACCTCCATCATTAGTGGCACCATAACCCACGGCATAATATTCCTCATTTGTAACGCTTTCTTTGTCGACTCGGGGGACCATGGGCCTAATGTCTTTGGTAGCAACGGGCTCAGCAAGAATCATTAGAGCAATATCGTTACCGCAAAAACTGGTATCATTCGGCGCTAGAATTTCTTGGACTGCCTTGTAATCCGAGGGGTTGCGGGTAAGTTGAACTTGATTGGTAACATAGATTGCATCGGGACTGTAGGTTGGACCAAAGGATGTTTGCCGACAGTCAACTCCTCCGTTGACTTGGTTCCATGTTGGGGCCACGCAATGACGAGCGGTTAAAACGACGTTGGGCGAGATAAGCGTTCCGGTACAGGAGCCGATTCCTCCGCCTTGGACGGATACTAATCCTACCACGGCATTGGTTTGGTCATCTGTGTAACCATTTCGGATGGCTTGATCTCCTTGTAAATTGGCTTGTTCTAGGGCGATAGGGTCTGGTGTGGGCGCGCATGCGAAAAGTGCTAAGAAAATTGAAATATTGAGTAAAAAGCGCAGACAAGACTTCACTTGCGTCATTAAATTCTCCGTACAATTGCATTGTGCAAATCGGGTATATGCGACTGGTTTCTGATGGGCACTGGCAAGGTACGATATGGTTTCTAGATTGACAACAACTCAATTCCTCTCACTATAAAATAAGTGAGCTAATTCGTACATAAAACTAAAAAGATTCGTATAATTAGTTTGTTACGAGGGGATGGCGCGAGTCAGCTGACTCTAGAAGTGAATAGGGAATTCCAGGTATAAGCGGTATTGAGGCTATTACCTCGGGTGGCCTCGAACCAGTGTATACTCGCCACTATGTACAACGTTGTCCACCGCCATTTCCAATTGGTAGCCTGGTGGGACTCCTTCGACAATGGAGAGATCAATAGGCGGGATTGCCAAGCCACCGACTTCTCCTGTTGTGAGGTTTTCGATAAGTGCATTGATGAAGAAATTCTCGATGAATCCACGGAGTGTTTCTAAATGCTTAGCCATCCTGGGATCGTCGAGAATAACTTCTGTTTCGAGTTGTCGAATCTGAGCAAAGTCCAGGCTAATTGTGGGGGTGTCTTCGGGGTAAAGTACTGTGTACTCCATGTCTGCTTCTAGGCTGGTGTATACATCTATGCCTACGTATTCTGAATTGGCTATCTCTAGCACGATTCGTATTTTCATATCGCCCACTTGTAGTCTAATGGCGTTCTCGGAGTTACAGGATGTGAGAATGGGGGCGTGTAAAATGTCTACATCAATTTCCAGATCTGTAATTCCAAGTCGCGACAATTGGCTGAGCGCTTCTTCGCTATTGTCGACAGGAAATTGGAAGCCCCCTCCCCACCAAACGGCGAAGAACATCTGATTGACGAAATCATCCTGAATGGCAAATTGGGCAGAATAGTTGGGGTCAAACCAGAGGCTTGTTGGAGTATCATTTTGGGTGCATCCGCGTCGCGAGATACTTCCCAATGTAGGGTAGTATACACTTCTCTCTGATAAGGCTGATGCGGCGAGACCGATAGTGCCGCCTAGCTCTGTGAACTCTGCCGTTGCGGGTATTGCCTTTAGTGTTATGGGGGTGCCTTGGTTTCCACCGAGTATAGGAGGGAATTCACCACTAACTTCGAAATTAGTGATACCTAAGAATCCTGCGACAAGTTCTTCTAGAGTTCCTGACAATTGTTGTTCAAATGTACTTTCGATTCGAGACACAAAGATGCCTTTGAGCAAATTGATATCAAGAACGGTGTTGATTGCTTCTTCTAGGGTCTCGTCTTCTAAGTCAAACGCGATATCGAAATTATCAAGTCTCACGGCTGCATTGGTTGTATTGACGATAATACCATTGGATTCGGATGTGGATATTTCCATATCCACATCGATTACGACCGGAGCAGCAGTGGCCATAGCCGGGTAGCTTAGGACTGAACCGACGGTGCTTCCTTGCTGCCTAAATTCGAGGTCTGCTTCTAGCCAGGCATAGCTTAGGCGTAAGTGAATGCCGCCACTTTGTGGTGTGAGGTTAACCGTTGGTGGCCCGAAGCGCACGTCGGTTAGGTAGATTTCGAATGTTCCAAGGCCAGCTGGGAGCGTGACAGTTTCCAGTGGTTCGCTGGGGATTTCAGTCGTTTGAAGTTGTGCGTTTGCTACAATGATCTCAGAAACGGTGGCTAAATCATCGACATTTTCGAGGTCGTGGTTTCCATCGTCCAGTGCAGAACGGCCAATCCAGGCATAGAGGGCTTCGGGAAGATAACTGATTTCTGGAAGTTGGGGGTCTCTGGGATTCCAATGGGTAGATTTGAAGAAAGATTGCACTGCTTTGGTGGTGGCTCCTCCCTGGTCAGTAGCTTCTGCTACCAAAAAGTTCATTCCAAAGTTTGGAGTGATTGCCGCCTCAAAAGTGTTGTCGCTTTTCACTTCGAGATAGGTGTTGTTGAGTCTCAAAGTTTGAATAGGACCGTAGCCACTTTCAACTCGACCGCGCACGATGACATCGCCGTCTTCTTGAATTTCAATTGCACGGGGAGGGGTATCGATAATGATTCGTGGAAGACACGCGAAAGATTCGATTGGAGTAAACACACACTGGTTGCTCAATTCGTCGCATGTATCTTTAGTGCATGGGTTCGAGTCGTCACAGGCACCATTGACAACTCCACAAGGCGTTGTCACGAGTCCCTCGTTGTTTTTGCACTTCGGCAGGAGAAGTAAGAGGGTACTCAATATTACGACACTAAGGGTATTATTGAAGAACATATGCTAAATCTATCTCATGGGGCCGGTTGAACGACAAGGATTAAGCCAATTGGGCGCAGCGTCAATGACTAATCTGGGCGAGGGGGACTAAATGAAACCCTAGGAGAGGTAAGTCCTTTAAATACAGTCACTTAGAGGCTATTTTGTGAGTTGTAGGAGCGGGAGGCAGGGGGAGAAATCCGCATTTTGATCACATTCCACATTGGTTACACAGGAGACGTAGGATTCGAAGCTATCGAGAGTAAAGCGAGAGAACGTTTGTCCGCAGCCTATTTCACTGTTCCCAGTGATGGCTCCTGGGCAAATCTCGCCAAATTCAACCAAGCTCTTACAGAGTTCTGAAAGGGCGGAAGTATCCATTACTTCAAGACGAAGTCGACAAAGAACGCGGTCCGTTTGGGAGTTACATGTGTTACTATCTGCCATTTCTAGAAGGCAATCGGCATATTCGTTATAGCTTTCGTCGGTAAAAATTTGGCCTTGGGCCATGCATGAGATCAGATTAAAGTCTATGGGCGCATCTTCTTTTGCTTGAGGTCCGCAAATTTGAGCCCAGGTGTTTAGCTTGTTGCAGATGGTTAAGCGATCACTCAATGGCGGAGCAAGGATTTCGAGTTGGCATTGTTGGTACCGGATGTCTTCGTCTTTAGGACACCCGTCTTTACTTACGCAATCCACCCAGCGAAGAAAGGAGGGCTCGGCTAAGCCAGAGGCCAAACCACCGCAGGTAGGTCCGGAAGTTAGGGGCTCTAAGCCACAGCCAACACTCCACAAAGTAAAGCGCTCGCAAGCGTTTTGGGATGCAACTTCGAGATGGGTATTTTGACAGCGGGCAACGGCGCCTAGGTCGTCGCATTGGGATGAGGTTATACAGGTGGCAAATTCTTCAAACGCTTCTTCTCCATATTTAGTGCGGGTTGATTCACAAACG
>CAXGXL010000273.1:0-5577 GCA_964013555.1 uncultured bacterium | reverse complement strand
GGGTTGGTGGTGCATCCGGGGGCAGGGCACTCTCGTGGCACCCTAGTTCATGGGCTATTGGCTCACTGTGGTGATTTGACTGGTATTGGTGATCGTTTGCGCCCCGGAGTGGTGCATCGATTAGACAGATACACCAGCGGTGTGATGGTTGTTGCGAAAAATCAAGCGGCACACGAGTCTCTTTCTCGTCAATTTTCAGAGCGAAGTATTAAAAAGCACTACGTTGCTTTTGTTATTGGTAAGCCTAATCCCCATCGTGGGATCATTGATACCCGGTACGGCAGGCACCCTGTAGACAGAAAACGTTTTAGCTCCAAAGTTGCAAGCGGGAAGCGTGCTTTGACTTCATTTGCGGTAGAGGCATCAGCTGGTGGTGTTTCACGGGTTGGAATTGTCCTGGGAACGGGGCGTACGCACCAAATTCGAGTGCATTTTTCCGATTTGGGGCATCCGGTGGTGGGGGATGTGGTTTATGGCGGTGATATTTTGAGAAATATTTCAGATAAGGGAATTCTGGAAGTTGCTCAAGGTCTTGGTCGGCATGCGCTTCATGCGTCTCGGTTGGAGTTCATGCATCCCCAAAGACAAGAGCTTGTCACTATTGAGGCAGCTCTTTCTGCTGAATTGGCGTTATTAAATGCAAAGCTCGAAGCAGCTTTGAAATCGTAAGCCGATGAACAACTTTCTGCTTAACAAGTGGACGAGGCGCTTGATTCTTAGAGAGCTCCTCTTTGTGGAAATCTGTGCTCTTGTGGTTATGGTGGGGCTTGAGATTGGCTTGGGAAACCAATTGCATCTCCAAGACGGAGCTTCTCTTTGGTCTGTAGTGGCGTTGAATTGGGTGGCTATCGTCATCATTGGCTGTTTTTTTTGCCGGATAGCAATGCGAGCGCTTGAGAATTGGAGAGTTATTGCTCTTCCAAGGCACTTTATGGCACTTGTGTTGGTCTCTATTTCGCTTCCGTTTTCGGTGAGTGTGGCGACTCTTTTCGTCGTTGTTCATGAAGTGGTTGAATTGTGGCACTACTTCCGTCAGGCCCAGTCGCGTGAAAACGCTTTATTGGATTTGCACCGTCACCCAGCCCGTTCTTTAGTGCTCTCATTTCTTGGGCTGATCGGGGTGGGCACCATTGTTTTGGCTTTCCCGGTTTCTTCGAAAACTTCATGGGTGGGAATCGTGGATGCATTTTTTACCGCGGTGAGTGCCGTTTGTGTGACTGGGTTAGCTACGGTGGATACAGCGGCGGCTTGGTCCCCATTTGGGCAAGGGGTTGTTCTCGCGCTTTGTCAGTTGGGTGGATTGGGGATTATGGTTATATCTGCCGTGATGGCTCTTGCCCTAGGGCACTCCCTAACGCCACGTAGTGATGCGGTCGTACGAGATGTTTTTGATGAGCCTAGTTCTGAGGAATTGCGCTACTTATTGCGTGATGTAGCTTTGTGGACGTTGCTTATTGAGTTCGTGGGGGCTTTGTTACTCTTTGGTCGATTTGTTTTTACGATGCCATGGAGAGAAGCGGCCTTCTCAGCTATTTTTCACTCCATAAGTGCATTTTGTAATGCTGGGTTTTCGATTTATTCAGACAGTTTAGGTCAATTTGTCGATGATGTCTTTGTAAATACGGTTGTTGCAATGCTTATTATTTTGGGTGGCCTAGGCTTTGGGGTTCTCATGGGGTTACGGCGTTATTTTTGGCTTCGCTCCACTCCATTTTTGTCGATCCATACTAAATTAGTTTTAGGGGCATCCGCGTTTTTTTTGGTAACTGGTACGTTGTTTTTCTTCTTTTTTGAATACGATAGCTCCTTGGCAAAACTACCACTGGGAGCCAAGATGACGGCTTCGTTTTTTCAATCAGTAACCACTCGGACCGCCGGATTTAACACCGTGCGATTGGAGCATCTAAATGAGGAAACGACTCTTTTTATGATGTTAGGGATGCTTATTGGTGCCGCACCTGGCTCAACCGGGGGAGGAATCAAAATTACAACAGTAGCAGTGATTGCGCTCTCGATAAGAGCTTTTCTGACTGATCGACAATCTGTTGAGTTTATGGGGCGTCGATTGCCACCGTCTTTACTCTTGAGGGCTATGGCCTTGATGGGAACTGCTACGGCTGTTTATGTGTTGGGTCTGACTTTACTCTTGATATTTGAGGATGGCGGCTTTTTGGGGTTAGCTTTTGAGACAGCGAGTGCTCTGGGAACTGCAGGGCTCTCGCTGGGGGTTACTTCTGAGCTTTCCGTCGAAGGGAAACTTGTAGTCGCCTGCTTGATGTTTGTGGGCAGGGTTGGGCCGTTAACGCTTGTTGCTGCCATGCGCTCACGAAATAGAAGAAGTTCGTTGATTCAACTTCCAGAAGGCAGAGTACTGATCGGCTAGAGACGGAATCTCAGTGAAAGGGAAATTTTCCAATGAAGACTTTTGCGGTGATTGGATTGGGCCAACTTGGTGCTGCTGTTGCCCAGTATCTTTGCGCCAATGGTGCAGAGGTGATTGCTATTGATCGCAACTTAGAGCGAGTGGAAGCACTTAAAGATGTTGTAGCGCGAGCGCTGTGTTTGGATTCAACGAATGAAAAAGCGCTTCGAGAAGCGGGTGTTGTAGAATGTGGCTGCGTGATTTTGGCACTCGGCGAAGGGCAATTGGAGGAAGCCGTTTTAACGACGATGCTTTTGCGCCAATTAGGAGTTGGACAGATAGTTTCACGGGCGGCTACGGACGTTCAGGCCCGAGTTTTGGAGACGTTGGGTGTATCTCGAGTTGTTTTTCCAGAGCGCCAAATTGGTGTGCAGCTCGCTCGGCAGCTTCTCTTGCCGGCCGTACACGAGTTGGTCCCCTTGACCGAGGGCACGTCCATGGCGGAGGTTAGCGTTCCTGAACGGTTTTGGGGTAAATCCTTAGCCGAGATTCAGTTGCGCCGTGCCTTTGGCGTTAATGTGGTCGCTCTAAAGACTCCTCTTGAAAGTGCAGGGGACGATGGTGTGATTGAATTACAATGGGATATTGATAGTATGCCTGGCCCAGATTCTCGATTGGGGAAAGGCGATATTCTTGTGATTGTAGGTCCTGATGACGGGATTCGTCGATTCCTGGAGATTTCTTCTTGACTAGGCTAGGCAACAGGACACTTATTTTTCGTGCTTTGGTATTCGCTTATTTGACCGTGCTACCAATTGTGGTTGTAGGTTACGGTCTCCTTTTTGAGCTGAAAGACAATCCGACTGCATTGGGTGTGATTGATTACGGGCTTCGCGACTTTAGTTTAGCAGCTGGTTTTTGGTTGTTGGGAGGATTCGGCGTCGTGTTTTTCTTGCAGCGCCGAATTGACCGCCCCGGTTCACAGCTGGCGAATGTGATGAAACGAATAGCGGATGGAGATTGGGCAGCCACAATACCTCCTCAGGAAGACGCTGTATTGGAGTCGATATCATGTTCTATTCAGCGTGCTTTTGGGCATTTCGAAACGAGAGAGCAACTACGAATCGCCCGACTCGGTGAGATGCGGGGCTTGATTCGTCGAGTCTTGGATTTGGTGGATGCACCCGTTCTAGTAATAGGGTTCCACGCAAAGCATACCCTTAAACTTGATTATGCGAATGCGGCTACCGCGAGCGCTTTTGGCGACTCCTTAGAGAGTTTGGAGGGAGCTAGTTTATGTTCTGTGCCTGGCGGGAAGGTGCTCTGCGATTTAGTTGACCGGGTTTTGGAGAGCGGTGGAGCCCATTTTAGCTCAATTGTAGGGAACGACGAACTTTCTTCATCCAGCCATGTGGCGGATTGTGCCCTTGTGCGAAACCGGTTAGGTATCCCTACTCGGTTGGTTGTTGTGCTCAAGACAGTAGAAGAAGAAGCCTGGTGGCGTCGATTGTGGGTCGATACATCCGGCGCAAAACTAAATGAAACCTCCTAATTACGAATTGAGGATTTTGGCATGTTTGGATTTGGAACTACGGAATTAATGATAATCCTGGTTATTGTGATTGTTGTTTTTGGAGCAAAGCGCATTCCGATGCTCGGCAAAGGCCTTGGACAAGGAATCAAAGATTTCCGAAAAGCCCTCCGCGATGGTGATGATGAAGATGAGAAGGCAGTCATCAAAGATGACAATAAGCCAGATAACCCCTGATTTAGAGTTCATTTTGGCTCCCCGATCAGGGCAATTCGAAAAAAGAACAAGTTAGCCTAACATTTTTGTTGACGAGTCACTCTGGGCTCTATAAAAGTTCCCTCGCTTCGGCGGCGAAACAACTTTGGATGTTAGCCCTCCGGTCTTTGAAAACTGAATAGTGAATACAACAACTCTTTTGTTTAATTAAACAATTGAGGCGTGTGCGGGTCGGCATCATCAGATGCTAGCCCGGCGAAAGCTAAGATTTCGTCAATTTTCTTTAATGAAAAACAACAAAACTATTAAGTTATGGATCTCAGTGGCTTCGGCTACTGAAACCAAATTTTTCCAAGTTTAATTGGAGAGTTTGATCCTGGCTCAGAACGAACGCTGGCGGCGTGCCTAACACATGCAAGTCGAGCGGTAACAGGGAGAGCTTGCTCTCCGCTGACGAGCGGCGAACGGGTGAGTAACACGTGGGTAATCTACCTTTTAGTCTGGAATAACTCGAGGAAACTCGAGCTAATGCCGGATAAGACCACACTCTGCTTGAGAGTGGGAAAAGAGGGGGCTTCTTCGGAACCTCTCGCTATTAGATGAGCCCGCGGTCCATCAGGTTGTTGGTGGGGTAATGGCCTACCAAGCCTAAGACGGATAGCTGGTCTGAGAGGATGATCAGCCACACTGGAACTGAGACACGGTCCAGACTCCTACGGGAGGCAGCAGTGGGGAATATTGCGCAATGGGCGAAAGCCTGACGCAGCAACGCCGTGTGAGTGATGAAGGCCCTCGGGTCGTAAAGCTCTGTCAGCAGGGAAGATGGGAGATAAGGTTAATACCTTTATTTTTTGACGGTACCTGCAAAGGAAGCACCGGCTAACTCTGTGCCAGCAGCCGCGGTAATACAGAGGGTGCAAGCGTTGTTCGGAATTATTGGGCGTAAAGCGCGCGTAGGCGGCTATATAAGTCTGACGTGAAAGCCCGGGGCTCAACCCCGGAAGTGCGTCGGAAACTATATAGCTAGAGTCCCGGAGAGGATGGTGGAATTCCAGGTGTAGAGGTGAAATTCGTAGATATCTGGAGGAACATCAGTGGCGAAGGCGGCCATCTGGACGGTGACTGACGCTGAGGTGCGAAAGCGTGGGGAGCGAACAGGATTAGATACCCTGGTAGTCCACGCCGTAAACGATGGATACTAGGCGCAGCGGGTATTGACCCCTGCTGTGCCGTAGCTAACGCATTAAGTATCCCGCCTGGGAAGTACGGCCGCAAGGCTAAAACTCAAAGGAATTGACGGGGGCCCGCACAAGCGGTGGAGCATGTGGTTTAATTCGACGCAACGCGAAGAACCTTACCTAGGCTTGACATTGATAGAATCTCTCGTAATTGAGAGAGTGCCCTTCGGGGCCTTGAAAACAGGTGCTGCATGGCTGTCGTCAGCTCGTGTCGTGAGATGTTGGGTTAA
>CAXGXL010000272.1:0-5603 GCA_964013555.1 uncultured bacterium | reverse complement strand
TGAGTGTACTGTGACCAAATTGAAGCTGAATTATTGCCGGTTTCTTAGCTTTGTCTTGCTGGGATATTGCTTTGTAGGCAAATCTTTCGCTTATATTGGATTTCCTCCGTTTTTTTACCTCGGAGAAATAGCGCTACTCCTTGGGCTTATTTCTGCAAAAAAGTCTCAGCTGGCCCTATTGTTGGTATCTAACCGGACCGGGCTCCTCTTGGCCCTCTTTCTTTTCTGGAGTGCTCTTTGTACCCTACCCCACCTCGAACAATACGGTACTACCGCCCTAAGGGATGGAGTTTTGTGGGGCTATAGCCTTTTTGCCCTATTCATAGCTGAAATTACCAAAAAAGAAGGCGGCTTCAGGAACTTGCTCAGCCCAGGCTTTCTTCATGCAGCTGGTTACCTTTGGGTGTGGCTCCTTGTGGTTTTCATTTTGAACAAACTCAACCTTGTTCCCATATGGTCGGTTTCGAACTTTCCGCTTGTAGCAACGAAGGCTGGCGACGCCTGCGTCTTTTTGACGGGCACCGCTCTGGGGTTTCTCTTGTTATTGCCGAAACCCGCGATGCACAGAGTTGTCATCATATCATTGAGCGCACTTGCCTTTGGCGCCATAAATAGGGGTGGCTTGCTGGCCTTTTTCGCTGCGTTCATGGTCTACGCAGTACTTTCAGGAAGGTTGGTGAGGTTCGCAAAACTTTTCTCCCTTGTCGTTGCGGTGATTCTCCTTCTTGACCTAGCGGACTTTAGGATTGACGACACACGTCGGAGCATTTCCGCAGGCCAGCTTATCACCAATGTCCAAAGCACATTTAGCAAAGGCAAGCATTCTCATTTGGAAGCAACCAAACTCTGGAGGATAAATTGGTGGTCGGATATCATCAACTACACGTTCAACGGCGAACACTTTTGGTTTGGGAAAGGATATGGCATTAACCTGGCCGTAAATGACGGCAGGGCCTCGCGAATGCACAGGGACTTTAAGTTGCGTAGCCCCCACAGCGCTCACTTTACGGTCCTGGGCCGGTCCGGTGTTCCTGGTTTTATACTCTGGGTGCTTCTCCACGCCTCCTGGGCCTGGAGCCTACTGACAAGAATTCGCTCGTTTAAGATGAAAAACGACACCCGAAACGCTAATTTAGGTATATTTCTGCTCTCATTCTGGGCAGGGTTGATCATTAACGGCAGCTTTGATGTCTTTTTGGAGGGCCCCATCGGCGGAATTTGGTTTTGGACAATTTTTGGTCTTGGCCTAGGTTACACAAGTACTCCAAACCCACTTGGGACTTCTCAAAAAGTATCCCAAAGAGCGAGGGCACATCCCGGCGACCTTACTATTCATCGAGCCTCCAACCTTGGTAGAGCCCGCTTTCGAAACGAACCAACCGCAATATCCAAAAACGAAAATCCGGAATTTATCAAAAGATGAAGTCGGGCAAGATACTCGCCGAATCTTAAGGCCTCGCCCATCTTCGAACCGAAAAGTCAAATCCCGCACAAAAGTGGATTCTCCTGCAGAGAAGCCCTCATTGACTCTAACTCTCTATTTATAAAACAAAAAAAGCGCGCTCCCCTTGCACCAACTTAAATGGACACGCCTCTTTTTATCGTTAGTCCCTAGCAACTACTTGATTTTAGAGATATCAGTGGGTCGGGAGGGCCGACCTTTGGACTCAAATAAATTCCCCGCAAACTCTTCCGATGAGAGCGAAATCGCTGAACTCCGTGAAGTAGGGCAAATCGTTTTTCGGCGCAGGTGGGTAGCTCTATCCGTTTTTTTATCCATAATCACTATGGGTATCATCCATAGTATTCGGACGCCCCGTATCTACCGTTCCACCTCGGTAGTGCTAATCAATCAACGCACCCCCGAATTCTTGGGGCGTCAAGTCGAAGGGTTTTCAGGTCCCGACAACTACACCTGGCACGAACAACAAAATTACTACGAAACCCAATACCGAGTCATTCTCAGTCGGCCAGTCATAGAACGAGCTATGACTACTCTGGGCCTCGACCCAACGAGCATCAAACAAGCGCTTCAGACTTCGGGAGATACGCCAAAGGAGGGCATCCTAACCGGCAACCCACTGCTAGAGCTTTCCCCTGAATTAGCTCGTAGCCTCAAGCAATTGGGCTTAAACTCTGGCAAGCGAGCCCAAATTATCGAAAAACTAGATACATTTGATGCCGTCCCATTTTATCAGTCGCTGGTAGAACTCGAGCCCGTCCAAGACAGTCGACTCGTCAACATTCACATCGACCACGAAGACCCTGAACTCGCCGCTCAGATGGCCAACGCCTTGGCCGAATCCTACATAGCCTACAACCTCGAAGAGCGCATTAACACAACCCGCTCCGCGGTAAACTGGCTTTCTGACTCGGTGATAGACTTAAAACAAAAGCTAGACCAAAGTGAAGAAGCCCTGCAAGTCTTCAAAGAAACAAACAAAATTATATCAGTCTCTCTCAAGGACCGACAGTCCATGACCTCACAAACTCTCGCCCAACTCAACGAGAAACTCTCCAAAACACGCGCGGATTTAATTGACCTGTCAAGCCAACGTCGTCAAATTCAAAAAGCGCTCGCAAAAGGAGCTCCAGCATCCGCACTTGGTGAGCTCATTTCAAATCGCCATATCCAGGCATTGAAATCGAAAATCGCAGTTGCCGAACAAAAATTAGCCGAGCTACAGGTTCAATACACTAACCAGCACCCCCGGGTAGCCGCGTCCAAAGAAAAACTCATGCTCTTAAGTGCTAGCCTTAAAAAGGAAATCAAACTGATCGCCAACAACTTTGAGCACAACTACCAAGCCCTGATCAGCACTCAAAAAGGCCTACAAAAGCTGATTACCGAAGTAAAGACAAAAGCACTTGCCCTTAATCAAAAAGAACTTGAATACCGGCGTCTTGAGCGGGAAGCGAAGAAAAATCTCGACCTCTACTCCCTGGTTCTAACTCGTCAAAAAGAAGCCCAACTCTCCCAAATGCTCAAAGTCAACAACGTCAATCAACTTGAACCTGCAGTTGCGGCCCTTACTCCTATAAAACCCCGGCTCCGGATGATTTTCATCGTAACTCTTTTTATCGCTTTGGTCGCAGCAGTGGCCTCGTCATTCTTGGTAGACTTCATTGATAACACCATCAAAACTCAAGAGCAGATCGAGCAATCGCTCGGGTTAGCATTTTTGGGGATTCTACCCACCATTCCGCCTTCCAAAATCGATTCAGAGTCACCCCGACATCGAGATCAATTCATTAGTGCCAACCCTCGCTCCAGCACCGCCGAATGCTGCCGAACGATTCGCACCAACCTCATCTTTATGGCTCCAGATACGCCGGCTAAAACCTTGATGGTAACAAGTACCAACCCGCGTGAAGGCAAGAGTACAACAGCCATCAACTTGGCTATTGCGATGGCCCAATCCGGTGCTAGAACCGTCCTCGTGGATACGGATATGCGGCGACCAAGACTTCACAAAAGTTTTGGACTCGCTTCGGATTTCGGTGCCACCACCCTAATCTTGGGTGACAAAAGTCCTGAAGAAGTCATTCATAGCACGTCGATAAACAATCTAGATATACTCCCTTGCGGACCGCTTCCTCCCAACCCCGCAGAGCTTATGCACACAGAGCAATTTCAAAAGCTCGTCAAGGGTCTATCGACGCACTACGACCGAGTTATTTTTGATACGCCGCCGGTGAGTGCCGTCACAGATTCGCTCATACTTAGTTCGATGGTAGATGGAGTTATCTTCGTTGCCCAGGCAGGTCAATCCACTCTTCCCGCAGCCCGATTCGCCCGAAACCGACTTCTCGGGGTTGGAGCCAATATCATGGGTGTGGTTCTCAACAATGTAGACCTGGAAGACAAAAAGTACGGTGGTTACTACTACCAATACTATTATTATAGCGACGAGAAGGCTCCGCCCGTAAATGCCTAACGAAGTGAAAAGTCTCGCCTGAGAGCCTCCTGCCTCAACTCAAGCTGCTTTTGAATTTTATCAATCCAAACTTGGCGTAGATCGGAGCGGATTATGCTTTTGCCTTCTTTTAAGAGCGCCATAGCCCCTTGGAAATCTCCCAGGTTGTGCCTTAACTGAACCAATGCAAGGTACCCTTTTTCGCTGCGATGCAGAGCCAATGAGCGTCGCCATAACTTCATGGCCTCTAGCCGGCGTCCTTCCAGACTTGCTATACGGGCCAACAATGCTATCGTTCTTGCTCGCTCTATCGAGCCTATGGAAACCGTCAACAAATTCTCGGAGGCCTCTCGTGCTTCGCCCAGCCGATTTAGCCGAATCAACAATTCAACCTTGGACGTCAAAATAAGACTCTCTTGCCCTAAGAGAGCAAGGCCTCGATCCAATTCTCCCAACGCCAAATCCGATTGGCCCTCACGCTCCAAAAGAATTGCCATCCATTGAAATCCCTTTACTGAACGAGGATAAGCCTTCTTAAGGGAGCGCACCTGTTGTTTCGCGGCCACAGAACGGTCTAATTGCGCCAAGGCAGAAATCCGAATATCGTGCCACTTTTCAGGTAGCTGGCCAGACTCGTCTCCCAAGAGTACCAAAGCCAAATGTGGGTTCGACTTCCCCAGGGCAAATCGTGCCAAGCTCATTTGCCCCGCCAACCAATCCACTTTGAGCTTTTCAATAAAATCAAGCGAACCACCGGTACTCTCATAAAGCTCATTTGCAACCTTGTTGACCGAATACCCCTTTTTCGCCGCGAGACGGTATTCCAAGAAAGCCTGCTCCCGAAAACCCAACTTCAATAAAAAGCGGGCCGCAAATAAATCGGCCAATTGCGAATGGGGGTTGAGAAACATACTGCGATTTATCCAGCTCATCCCCGTTGGGAGAGCCTTCGCGTCACTTACGGATCGTCCAGCCATCACCAACGGAATAAAAGAACTCGCGGGTCGGTGCTCGATCAGCTCGTATGCTTTTTTTTCCACCTTTTCCCATGGAATATTCGAATTGTTTGCCAACCTCTTTATTTGCGCTAGGTCACTTCTAAGAGAATACCCCCATCCCCCCACTGAAAATAGCACAACCCCTATCCCCAGCATTAAAGCCCCTACTCCCAATACCCCTGGCCTCACTGAAATTGACTTTTCAAAAAACAACGAGTCTTTACTCCCCGGAGAGTTAGCCAATTGTGCGCTAACCAAAGCAGTGACCGGAATTGCTATACCGGCCACTGCAAAACTAAAGTCAATGACATTTTGAAGTCCAAGAAAAACCAACGCAAACAAGGGGGCGAGTTCACTTGGTTGTTTGAATCCACGAAAAGCAACCGCGAAAAAAGTCAAAATTCCCAAAAGAAGAATAAAACCACCACCGAAAGGCCCCCAATCTACCAAGGCCTGTAACCATTCATTCTCAAGGTGCGTCCAGCTATGGAGAGGAGAGTGGAAGTACTTTGGAGCTAGGCTCTCAAATGCGCCTCGTCCAATACCGAGAAATGGGAAATCGGCCAGTAATTGTGGCACCGTTCTCCAAATATCTGTTTTGCTAAGCGGACTATCACCGGCAAGAGTCCAGAGCTCATAGACAATGGGGCGAAAGCCAATGGCAGCCACCAGCGCCAATGCTCCGATC
>CAXGXL010000271.1:0-5607 GCA_964013555.1 uncultured bacterium | reverse complement strand
AGAGAGTTTTTACATTCCAAACGTGCTTTTGGGGTTTTTGGAAACCTTAAGTTCGATGCAGCCAGTAATCGTTTTACCTACCAGAATAGCGACCGGCGGGGGCGCTATTTCGTTTCTCGCTCTGAGTTAATTCGACTCTTGGAAACAGATGCCCACTTGGCCCTTACCATCAAAGGTAAACCAGGACTGCTTAAAAAACTTTGGTGGAAATGGGGTTTTGGAATTCCCCAATTTTTATCCCGAAGTCGAGAATTGGCCCATTGTATTCAGTCTCATGGTCTAGCAGAAAATCCGAGTTCCTTTTTTGTTGATGGTGCCGATGATCTTGATCTCGTTATGGCGACCAATAAAGAGTCATTGAAGGTGGTCGATGGTGTCTCTACGTTCATGATTCTTCCTATGGCCATAGATATGCTCGACGATGCTTTGCACAACGAAGGCGGTGGCATAAAAGCGCAGGAAAAAAGGCGTCGATTTGTCAGAGCTTTGCAAGAGTTTATCAAGATCTCTCAAGGGGCGGGCCAAGCCGGGCGTGGGCCAGCTGCGATGGTTGCTTGTATCGAAGCAATTTTGAACGAGGAATCGAATGAGGGCTTAGAATTTGACCAATTACGAGCGGATTTCGAAACATTCAAGGAAAGTGGCAGCCCCGAGAAATTGGATGAGCTTCTTAGAAAGCTCACAAATATGCTGGCCGATGAATCCGAGGAGATTAGCGAAGAACTAAAAGAAAGTCGTTTGATGTACAAGGCTATCTTTTGCATGGCATCGGGTCTCAAAATTCATTTCGCCGTAGGCGGATTAGAGACGGCAATGAGCGCTTTCAAGGAGCCTGCGGTAGCTGGGGCTGCCGGTGCAACGGCAGAGGCAGTAGGAACTTTGGCATTTAGTGACTACCTCAATTTGCTAGCTAACCCTTTTGCGGCCACGGGGCAAATCATGTGTGCCATTGCATCAGCTCAAAAAACTTCGGGTTTGATTGCAGAAGCTAAAGAACTCAGAGAGATTGAAAAAAGGGTCCAAGGGGCACAAGCCTGCAAAGATACGACGGCTAGGGCGAAAGAACTTAGCAAATGCTTAGAAGATTGTGCAAAATACATGGCCCGTGAGCGGGGTGCTATTAATGCTGGTGTTGCCTTAAACAGTTGTTTAGTTGCGGGCCAGATTCTGATGGCTCTTGGAACCATTTGTTCATCGGTAGCAACATGTGGAAGCTCTTTGCCCGCAAGTGTATTATCGACTTTAACTACGCTCAAAACACTCTTTTCAGCGATTGGTTTAGGCGGAACTTTGGTTGGGGCTGGGGGAGATAGTATTCGCGAAGCAATTGTTGGGAAAAGATTCGGGAATTATTTCAATTATGAGGATATTAAGAGCATTTACGATTTGTACGCGACCCGCTGTCGTGCTCCGGATTCCTTGCTTGTAAATGGGGCAACTAAGGAGCAAAGAAAAATTCGTAATTTTGTACTCGCGAAAAATGCCTACGTGAGTCAGGACAATTACAAAATATATCGGGATTACGTCGATTTTCAAGAGGCATCCGTTGCGCTACGATGCAAGCCGAATAAGACCAAAGCTTCTGAAAAATACAAGGGTTCTCGTAAATACGTGGGTCTTCAAAATCATATGGCTGAGGTCCTTGCCGCGAAAAAACAGCTCGATTTTTCTGGTGATAAATTAGGAAATGCAAGGAGTTTATACGAACTCTTTTTTGACGAACCCATGTATTCGACCGGTTTTCAAGGTCCCCAAGGTAATGCGCTTGATGATTGGAAAACCTTAGTGAGCCGTTTGTTTAAGGAAGAACCATACAGGACTCAATTTCAAGAATCATTGACTGAGCGCCTCTTGTATTCCAGTCCAAATAATCGTTCATGGTATAAAAATGCGACAGGGCGAGAGTTCTTAGAGGACCGGGAACGATACTTTCGGGAATATCATATAAGTAAGAAACGAAGGCTATTGGGGGTTGGAATTCCTAAATTCAAAAAAGGTAAGACGCTGCGAAGAATCAAAATGGATTGTGTTTTGAGTACCGGCCTTTTGGGGCTTTTGCCTTTTTGTCATGATGCAATCGTAGATTTGGTGCAGAAAACTAAGACAAAGAACAAAGAGCATTTGCGAGGGGTGGAATACGGTAGTGTACGCCACTTTATTAAGACTCAGATCATACCCAATAGTGAATCTGACACCTTGGGTGTTAATCAAGATTCCTTAGGTTTGCGGCAAAGAGAGGCTAAGTCCATAGAGGAATACCAATTTTCCGGTTGTGATGCACATGGAATAAAGCGGTTCAACAAGCCTGGGGGCTGGCGGGTGAGTAATGATGAGAAAGCAGCCCTCTTAGGAAAGCAAAAGAGGGTAGGCTTTATAGAATATCCTCCTGCGCCCCCGGCTAACTTGGCAGAGCAGATACGACTCTAAGTTTTTCTGTAAGAGCGGTATTTGCTTGATTTTACCCATTCTTAAGGCGTTTCTTAGTGAATTCATAAATATCTGCTCTCGTTGTAACTTGTGTCATCTTTCCGAGAACAAGGGTATTTAGTATTTTTTCAGATAGAGCAGCTAGTAGGGCAAGGTGAATGGGGCGTTTTGGGTGACGGTCCAATGGTTTCGAAAACCATATCCACGGTTTCATTGTTGGGTACGTCGTACTTCACCAGCCTGCGTGCCAAATGGTTGAGCGTAGAGTGAAAATAGTTCTTCTTTGGTTGCGAGAGTGTTTCCACGGCTAACCAATGTAGGACTATGTTATTTTTTAATAATTCTGCGAGTTAGGCTGGGGGTGTCTCGGTCGTGGGCCAGTTCGGGGGGACTTGAGTATGAGAACTGAGCAAACCGCTTTGGCGGCTATTTCGTCTTCTTCGGTGCGAAAGAACACGTTATTAAGTCGGCTATGGGGGGGCGAGCCGACTATGAAGAGGTCATGATCTTCAGATGTCTCTACCAAGGATTCTATTTTGGAGGTGCCTCGGAGGATGAGCGACTCGCTCTTGGAGCTACATAAATTTTGGATATTCACTAGCGCGTCTTGGGCCGAATCTACTTCGGATTGTTCTGAGCTATCGTGAACAAATAGGACAAAGGTGATGGTTGCTTTGTAATAGAGAGAAAGGTTGTGAGCTGCTTCTGCCAGCATGTCTTGAGAGGTCGTTGGTTGGGCCAAAACAAGGATTCGGCGAATGTATCGGATCCCTGAATTCTTGAAGAGAGCCAAATCGTTTGGGAGGTGATTGTAGAGCCAACCAAGAGGGTTGAAGAAACGATAGGGTTTCCAGGTCATGACAAGCCAGTCAGAATGTAATTTTGAGCTTAATGCATGGACGGTGGCGACAACGTCGTGTGAAACCATGGGCAAAAATTTCACATCGATTGTTGCCATTTCTCGCATCGAAGTGACTCGGCGTCTCATGGAGCGAACGCCTGGGTCTTCCTCCAAAACTTCATCGAGGGCGATAGAATCTGCTACTTCGGTAATGTGGAGTACCTCCACACGCTTGCGCTCGGAAAGCGCAGTGCCAACGTGAGTGAGGGTTTCGACCGCCAACTCTTTGTCGATACACGCAATAATTGCAGAGGTATGTCCGGAAACAACTTCCTCTACTCCAACGGCATCCGGCTCCTTAGTCGTTAAATCGGAGCGCTTTGTCATTTTACCTAGGACGCCTCGCTTGCTTGTTCTTTTCCTACCGTAGACCAAGTAGAGAAAAATTCCGGGAAGAAGAATGCCTAAAATGGCGAGAAGTGCGATCTGCCCCATGGAGGATAGCAAAATAATACAGACCACAAGACCAAAAATCTGAAGCCAGGGGTAGAGTGGTGATTTGTATTCTGGCTTGTACCATTGGGCTTTGGATTCTCTTAATACTATGAGCGAAGTGTTGGTAGAGGCGAACGCAATAATCTTGAAAGCGCTCGCTAGCTTGATGATTCCACTTATATCGATGAAGGCAATGGCGCAGGCCATAATGAAGCTAGTGCAGATAATACTGGCAAATGGCGTGAGAAAGCGCGGACTAATGAGTCCAAATAATGGAGGAACAAGGCCATCGCGACTCATTGCAAAGGGAAAACGAGAGGATGCTAACAAGCCAGCATTGGCCATCGAGGTCATGGCTAAAACTGCGATTAGAGCAGCGATAACGCCGCCTATCGGCCCGATGGTAACTTCGGCGAGGGTATGAATGGGGCGAATATTATCGTGCAGTTGCTCAATTGGGATATTGCCATCTAAGGCAATAACAACGAGACAAAAGAGGGGGGTTATAATAAGAATTGAGATGAAGATACCCAATGGAATGTTCCGTCCTGGATTTTTAACTTCACCAGCGATGGCTGCAATTTTGGTGAGACCAGCATACGAGACAAAAAGAAAAGCGACCGTTTCTCCAAATCCTATGGGGCCAGTGGTTAGAAAAGGAGCTACCTTTTGTGGGTCCATAGCGGGAAGGCTAATCAGTAGTAAGGTCGCTAATCCACCAAACGCGATAGCTACGACCACCCCCTGGACTTGACTTACCTTTTTCACGCCTCGGAGATTCAATGCTGTAATGATACATAAGAGGCCGAGCGCAACTTTAATTTCGGAGACATCTTTTTGCAGAACGTAAAGGTAGGCACTGAATCCGACAAGTGCGAATGCACTTTTTAGAGCTAGGGATGCCCACAAGCCCAGGCCCATGACGGTACCCGCAAGGGGGCCGAATGCTTGGTTGATGTAAACGTAGGTACCGCCTGATTTCGGTAATGCACTCGCCAATTCGCATTTTGCAAGAGCGGCAGGAAGCACACAAAGTGCAACTGCGAGATAGGCCAGCCACGCGGAACTCCCAGTCATGGAGACAGCTAGGCCGGGCAGCACAAAAACCCCGCCAAGTAGAGAGCTGATAGTGATGATAACGACAGACCAAAGGCCTAAGCGTCTCTCAAGTGACTTCAATGAGTTCCCCCCAATTATGGAGTGGCTTTTAAGTGGTTCCAATGAATTTGGTACCACTCTCCCCATGGCCAACATTCTATAAGAGTGGCTTTAAAAAGAGTAACAAGAATTGTTTGGGGCATGCCAATAGTAACCCCATTTTTTTCTAAAAGCGTTGAGGTACAGTGCGACCCTCGGAGTTCTAAGATATCGAGAAATATGAGATTTATTAGTTTGCGCTGACCTAGGGACAGTAGACTTCCACGGGGCCTGAAGTGCTCTAACTAATTAGGGTCTTTTGAGTAATTGGCTTTAGTCGTGCCGGTCGCTAATTGCCTGCATAGCTTCATAGGCTTCCTCTGAGGAGGTTGAAGCTCGAAGTTTAGCGAGAAGTTGCGTGGAGAGGATTTTTCCTGAAAGTGTTGCCAAAAGAGTAAGGTGCAATTGGCGGTGGTGCCGAGGTCCAATTGTCGCAAAAATAACGTCGACAGGCTCATTGTCAGGGGCATCGTAGTCCAGTGGTTCTTCCAAAATTTCCACGAGTAGATAGGTTTTGTGCAATTCGTCGAGGGTGGCGTGAGGCATCGCGACACCATGACAAACTCCCGTGTTTTGGGCTCGCTCGCGATTTATGAGCCCTTCAAAGATACTTTCTTTTGAAACGTGATTTGCCACGTGGGCAAGGT
>CAXGXL010000270.1:0-5610 GCA_964013555.1 uncultured bacterium | reverse complement strand
GAAGAGGCAAAACAATTTCTTGAGAAATTCAGAACTGCAGTAGCCTCATTTGCAGAAAACTATGTTGCCGCCAATCATGCCTGGCTCCATTGATTCAATCGTTTAATCCAGAACTTCCCCAAACAATGCACTGACTAACTTAAATGCCCTAGGAGCAAAGAATGCGTTGTTGTTTTCCATCTTTTTTCAATATCAAGCCAAATCGTGCACCCCAACCGAATAGGCCGCACACAGATAAAGCCACCCCAAAAAAAATAGGCTTAAAACAAACTCTTGCCACAATAAACAAACAAGAAAATGAGATATCTGTCGCCAAGCGCAAGCAAGCGTTGGGGGGCATTCACCTTGCATTGTCGGCTCTAGGCGGCGGCGCTAGTACGGCGGTCGCATTCGCATTAGCAGGTCCCGTAGCCGGTACAACCAGCGCGATTGCTACAGCTACCGCGGTAGCAAAATCAGGCGCTGGCCTTGGAGTCGCCAGTCACCGGCGATGCAGCGCCATGAATCGCCTTAAAGCTCTCAAAAACGAAAGCCAAGACCTTCCTGACGACGAACAACAAAAGACAGTTCAACTCATTCAAAGTGCCATCGAGCAAGGGCATCGCTGCTGTTGAAACGCCGTGCAGTCGTGAGTTGCAAGCTCAGCACGAAGAATAAGCTAACTGAGACTGGCCAAAAGTCCTATAGGAGGAATCTCTGAGTCGAGAGAGTGTATAGCCCAGCTACAAAACGTGGAGCGGCTCGTGATTGGCTATACAAAAAGAAACGGGGAGCTCTTGGCTCCCCTAGTAGGCTATGCCTCAAGTAAAAAGGCAGGTAGACCCGACAATAGGAACTTGCTACCCACCCTATCTACTCATTAGTGACAAGTGGGGATTCCCGGTGAAGACCATCCGTTGGAAAGCGGACTATCGCTTAGACTCACGTGTAAGTGATGATGATGCCAATAAAACCAACCATTGTTTTGGTTCGTTTCCTCGTAGGCCAAACGCAAACCGTTGCAGGCATTTCCAGTCAACCAACCTCGTTGACATAATTGGTCAATGGCTTCAACAACCAAGGGCCCTACCTTACCATCCACACCTATTACCCGCAGGTATTCGCTATCGTGTAACTTACCTATAAAGAGTGCGGTTCGCCAAACATCAAGAGTATCAACTCGGCCAGAGCAATGGTATTGATCTACCCCACCAAGCTCAAATTCACAGACAGATCTCAACTTGTTATCAATGGTTCCCAACTGAAAGTAAGCGATGTCCATATCGTACCCGTTGGTGTGACTCCCCTCTGGGTGTCCGGGATAACCAATCGCGGTCCCAGGAATCGCTCCATTCGCCTCACTCATGTCTCCCAAACCTAGAGGTTCTCCGTTCCCAAAAGTCCAGTTTGCGCTCAGGCACTCCGTAGCAGCAGTCGCATATCGCACCAACTCCATTAAGTCCCGGCGTACCCAACTGCGAGAACCATCTGGCCCCTCTTGGTTAATCTCGTAATCCCAATAGCCATGAGCTTGAGCCGGATCAAACTGAATCAGTTCGGAACACGAAGGCTCTCCACCTTGACCACATGTTCTGATTTCAGGGATCCCTTGCGCTCCACCGCACTCTGGGATCGTTCCCTCCGGGACCACGTTGGTTCCAGTGTACTCAACGCAACTTCCTGTATGGGCACAGATCTCAGAAGGAGCACATTCCTCGTCTCTGATACACCGAAAGCCACCTCCTCCATCACCGTTGGGAAAACAAGTGTTCGTGCCTCCAAAGCAGGCGTAACCTTGTCGGCAATCGGAACTATCAGAACAAATATCCAAACACATTGATAAGTCAGTTCCTTCAATGGAAAGGCACTTAGAACCCGATGGGCAATCACTGTCCGCACAGTTCAAAACAGTACAATATCCACCCGCCATAGAATTTAATAAACCTTCATATTCGATTAAACAATTCGGCGCATCCGGTCCACAATCCGCATCGCTTTCACACATGGCCCCGACGGTACCATCGGTTGCTGGACCATCCCCAGCATCCTCAGTGCCATCTGAGCTGCTCACACACAAAGGTGAGCATGTGCCATCACAGCTGGTGGAAGATGTTGCTACGATGCAAGTACCACTATCATCGCAGACCCCAGCACACTCATACGCATCGCAATCCGGAAAACACAATTGATAGGAGGTGCCAGCCATTCCCCAACATTTTGAACCTTGAGGACATTCCTGGGTTGAACCAGGTTCCGAACAACTTGCGCTCGCCTCTTGCATGCACACCCCAAAAACACAAATGCCAGGGTTCGCATCGGTTCCTGCACATTCGGAACTACAATTACATTCGGCTCCTGGTGCCACAGTTCCCTGACCCGTTACGCAATTAGTGGTATCGTATGAAAGACAATTAGAATCACAGGCCAGCTGCCCACCATCGAAGCCCATGGCTTGGCAAGTTTGTCCACCTAGATTCACATCGTCGCAAACTTCGTCCCCCTCACGAATACCATTTCCGCAAATATCGGCGGCAGGCCCATCGGCCGTATCCACACCCGACGCAGCAGGTTGCTTATCAACAAGAGATTCACCCGAATCCGCCTCGCAGCCAACGAACAAACAACCGCCGATGGCAAACAAGAATAGAAATCGTAACGTACTATCCGGAAACCTTTTTTTCATTTTGTATTCCTATGGGGCTTAACGATAGCGAACCCGAATCTTGGTAACGGCACCCGCTTATAAATTCTTTCTTCTAACCTTAGAGATGCAATCAAGCATCTAAATAAGCGACGGGTTGTAGCTGCTGGGCCCTGACAGATCAAAGAAAAGGGAGAAGCCAAACGCTTTAGTGATCGCAGAAGTGTTCATTTACGATCGCCGAGCATTCAATGTGGACCAGCGGTTTCAACCGTAGGGTTTTATTAATCTTTTCGTGCATAAAACCAAAGAGAGGCTCAACAAGGGTAGACCACGACGCTATAACAAGTAAATTTGCCGCCCCTGAGAAATCCACCTATGGGGGCTAAGGGTTCGTTCTAGCCCGAGAAGACACCAGCAAGACGGATTTTCGCGCATACAAACTTTTCTTATCTTACACGTTTACCTAGAAATAAACGCCGCTCTTTTAACCCAGGGCCAGATAAGCAACTGAAAACATTACACAATATACAGTCGAGTGTGCTATCTAAAGAAAATTCAGCCTCAAGGAGCGAGGGAATGAGAGCAACAATCATCCCAGAGGCGCGATATTCTTTTCAAGCAATAGTTCGAAAGCCCTACGGGAGGTGGGATTCCAATGAATATCTTTAATAATTTATTTAGCTTTTGCGCAGCACCTCGCAAAGAACACACAAGCCAAAAGACAGACAAAAGGCGGCACCATCAGTGGGAAACCCTTGCAAGAACGCACGGGCGAGACTCGAAGTATACGAAATTTGTTCAGTCCAAAGGAACACTCCCCGAAGATATTTTCGAAAAATTAACCACTGGGGCAATTACTGGCCTAGCTGATTTCCGAAAAGTGATGGGAATGGATAAGAAAACGCACCAGGCTTTCCGTCAGAATGCCAAAAATAAAACTGGCGTTGCGCACTTTGGAGATCTAGCTTTTTGGGAGCCCTCAGCCCAGAAACGCAAGAACTTCTAACCTTTCTCTCCGCTTCGTCTTGCCGAGAATTGTTTTTCTTCCCTATCTTCTCAGCGTGAGACAGATCATTGAGCGCTGTCTTGATTGTATCCCTCACTAAGATCAAGAGTCGAAGACTCATTTCTGTGGCCCCGCCGCGCACTGCATTCGTTTTCGTTTTCTCGCACCTCTTGGAATGTGATGCCGATAACTTCTTGTGGAAGTTTCTTGAAATCTGCCACTAACAATAACGGAGCCACGCCATTATGAAATCACTTTTTTGCTGCATTGCCCCCAAAAGTATTCCTGTAGCCCCAAAAGAGAATGATGAACGAACATTCGAAGGGAAAAGAAAGTTGGCACCAGGCAAAGATTCCTTTTCGAGCTCAGCGCCTCAACAAAGTGCTTTCGGCAAAAAGCTAGCGGGACCTAATCAACTCGACGCATTACTCACCTTTCTGCGAGCAGGCGGGAGCAACGCACCCAAAAAGACGGAACGAAAATTCTCGGCATCCGTTCAAGGCTACTATTTTAGTGAGAAGCAATTCGTGGAACAACTGGCATTACTCGACTGGGAAGTAAAATGTAATAACCCACCGAAGAACAAGAACCGAGAAATTCGTTTTACTGTGAAAATCTAATTCCTACTCCCCCAAAGCTCAAAACACCGGCCCCTTTTTTCAAATCGTTCCGCAAGTTTACCCCACCTGAGTAAACTAGGTTAAATCCGTGTTTTCCTAATAAGCCGTCCTCGCTTCGATACCGAAAGATAATCCACTCAAATATTAAGATAAGACAGATCGAACCTTCGAATTCTTGTCATGACTCTGAAGGTCTTCTGAAGTAAACTAAGTAATAGTATACTTCAGAAAGAAACTTGCAATCAAAGTATTATTAACCGTCAGCTCTTAAGGAATGTGCCCATGGTGCACCTCAACCACAAACTACACTTACTCGCGTTAGCCTTCTTGCTCTCGTTACCGATGACTCTACCCAAAGCGGTATGGGCAGGCGGCATGAAAACTCTATTATGTAAAACCAGCACCACGGACTATATTGATCGGCTCTACGTCATTTCGGTGCTCATAGAATTGAATAAGCGACCGTCACAAGAAGACGAAAGAAGAGCGAAAGTTCTAGGAATAACCCAAAGCAGCTGGAGCCCTATGGTGCGCTCAATACTTCAAACGATTGATAAGGCACAAAATTATCAAGATCTCATCAAAGAAAAACTCGAAAATGAAGTTAATATGAAAATTCAATCAGAACAAAAGCGCAAACAAGCTACCAAAGTGCAGGGTGAAATCCTCTCATCTCAACAAGAACTCGAAATTAAAAGACTCACGACCAAACTCGATAGACCTCGTAGCAATTTCAAAGCATGGCTCAAAAGAAAACAACACGAGAGTCTTGCAAAAGCAATCGAGGAGCAAACAACATCACTTCATCAGCATCAGGCCGACTTAGAAGAGGTCATTTCCCAAATTGACCAATCGATAATTAGCCTAGAAACTCTACTGGCCGACGTTACACAGTCTCGCGAATATCATCAGCGCCTGAGGAGAAAAGAGAGGCAACTCGCGACACTACAACAAACGCTAGAACACTATATCAACCGCTGGGCTCAAGAAGCCAAAGAGATTAACGACTATTTCGCCGACAAGCACGACCAGCTCACTGCAACTATTGCTCAGTGGCGTCAACGGTTACGTTGCAAGCCACTTTCAAAGACCGGTGAAATCACCAATAGTGTGCTCTACAATTGCGCTGCCCAATTGTTAACTCAAGAAAGAATTCTCAATCCTCAAAAAGCAGGTTCAATTGCAAGCTGCCATCAACTGGCTCAAAGAGCCTCAGGGGCTATTATTCAACCACCGGGTTTATCTCCTGACAAAGGCCCCCACGACGTCTTGGAATGTCGTCGCGATTACCGGCTCTTCAAAGGCGATACCAAAGAAATAGCTACTAAAACACCCTTTGAATTGCCGAAGGTACTTCAAGA
>CAXGXL010000269.1:0-5618 GCA_964013555.1 uncultured bacterium | reverse complement strand
AAAAAGTCGGCAATACCTCCGTTTGTGATCCAGAGCTTACTTCCATTCAAGATATATCTTTCACCATCATCGGAAACCACTGCTTTGGTCTTAATAGAAGCCGCATCGGAACCACTGGATGGCTCCGTTAAGCAGAAGGCCGCAATCATTTCTCCAATTGCCAATCGTGGGAGATAGCGCTCTTTTTGCTCTTCATTCCCGAAAAGCAAAAGCGCCTTATAACCAATGCTCTGGTGCGCTCCAATAGTGACGGTAAGAGAGCTATCGTGTTTACCCAACTCTTCAAATATTCGAGAGTAAGCCATCATAGGTAAGCCTAAACCACCGTGTTTCTCTTCAACCAATATCCCCATAAGTCCCATCTCAGAACACAAGTCCACAATTTCTCTCGGCATAGACGCATCTTTATCCCACTGTTCGGAATCAACGTGCTCCTCAGAAAATTTCGTGATCGCCTCATTAATCATAGTAACTGTCTCTGAAACATCATCAGACATTTGCGGAAATGGAAAAAGAAGGTCCTCGCGGATCTGGCCAAAAAAAAGTGATTTCAAGAAACTATTGTTGTTGGAACTCATTGGTAACATCTCCCCGAAGGTGCGAATTGCACCACAATTCTATGTGGAATTATAGGCAGGGGGAAATGAAAATAATACGAAGAAGCGAGAAAGGCGAAAAGCTCTCTGGGCTCGATACAAAAGCACTAGAGTTTTAAAGTGTTCCCCTCAAACTCTAGAAACTTAACGTCAAAATTTGGCTGACGAATTAGCATCAATCCGCCTTCACCATGGCTATACGGAAAAAACTCCGCTCGCTCCGTGCGAATAAATTTACCATGGACGTTCCTGAGGGTCACTTCACGCTCAACGCCTCTTGGGTATTCATTTAGAGTCAAAGGCGTTCCAAAATTCCAGGTTCCATCTGGCTCTGCCACCAGAACCAACCACTGTGCATTGGCATCTTCGCTATTTTTGGGCTCCTGAAACGATGCGAGACTATTGACCGCAACAATTCGGTCAAAAAGGGCATTATAAGTGTAACTGCTAATCCAAATAGGGTCGCAATAACTCATCATATCAACGTATGACGACGGTCTCTTGAGAGTCTGATTTCGAGCATCGTATCCCCAAGCATCCAACTTCGCTGTCGAGTTAGGATAATTTGAATCGCTAGACTGCCCCATCAAACCACAGGGAGCATGCTCACGGCCATGAGCATGCCCAATTTCATGAACCATAGTGGCCGCCGTTTCATCACCTGAATAGCCCAAGCCGATACTTACCCGTGCATTGGCGTATCTGTGATCTTGAGCCAGACTACTCAATCCTCCTACACATCCTTGATTACAATACGACTGATACGAAGAAGCGGGTGAAAAAACACCATAATAATATTCTCTGCTACTTGCTCCATTTTGATTTCGAAGGCCTTGTAGAGCACTGAGTAGCTGTCCCCAACCTTGGCCAAATGCCGCGACTTCTTGAGACCAATCAACCGGTTCGTGCACTCTAATATTCACCGCAGCCGCCGGATACATGGCACTTAAGGCAGAACGATAACGTTCAATTTGAGCACTTCCAACATCGGGCAGTCGACCGGACCCATCAGCATTGTAGCGAATTGGTACAAGAACAATTTCTAGGTCGTGGTTTGACTTACTCTCCTGGAACATCGCCTTACCCCCACCCGGCCACTGAGCAGCATTTAAATCCCCATCACTTTCCACGGTCGAACTCGCCTCGAATAACGCAATGGAGTACCGCAGGTCCCCTTTAAGAAGTTCCCCATCGATATTAAAATTGAAGGTACTTTCCAGATTGGCGTCACTGGAGGAAACCGTTACATATTTTTTGGCACTTTGGGTTGCGAAACTCTCGCTACTCGACTCCAAACTAAGTGCAGCCACAACCTCCCGAGATTTCCATCCTTGCCCCAATTCAACAAAGACCCTTACCAGCAGGTCTTTACCCGCGATTATCGGGGCTTCGCGATTGGTGACATCTTCGCGTCCTTCCATCAAGGTAACTTTTACAGTCTGGTAAGCAGCGATTTCGGAGATAGAAACATTTGATGCATAGGGGGTTTGTGGTACCTCGGTAACAGAATCATCACCAGACCCATTTGGTCCACCAAAGTGCGGTTGCCCACTATATTGAAGTCGAGCAATATTCTCTTCACCACAGGCATTAAGCCCCCACCCCCAAACGACACAAAGAACCCCCACGATAAATCGCCGCATCCGTACCTCCGAAATTGTTAGCGCGCTAGAAATCGAATTTTGCTTTCGACGCTGCAAAACTTTAGCAGGTAGATTCGAGTTGCCAAGAGAAACTGGCGTTCATTCTCGCGAACCGTATTCGCACACGGAAAACCTCTCTAAAAAACCTTTCGTAATGAAACCAATCACTTAGAGCGCAAAACACAGGGAGAACCCCTACGCAAGAAGTAGGCCTTTATCCTACATCAACCCACAAAAGTACATTTGTAGGCCCTAACCCACCCGGGCATACGCCGCTCTTGCTCCGTCTTGGGAGCCGCTTCCCATTAATCAAAGCGAACTCTACCGGTGCTCCTCAATAAAAGGTGACACCAATCGTGAATGGTGTTTGTAAAAGCAAGGTCTAGCGCAACAACGAACCGTAACGAAATAAAGAGGTGTTCAAAAATTGCTAAAAGATGCCGAGGAAGAAGAAATCCCGAGCTCTAATTGTCATTGCCGCTACGATAGAGGCTACCATTTTTGGTTTCCAAGAATTGCTCGAAAGGAATCTCCTCTTGCTTGACGAAACCTTTCTGAGGCAAGGTGCCATCGTTTACCATTTCTACAACTGCGCAAATCGAAGCAGCAGTAGTCCACGATATCGCTCGCCACTTTTGGCCACCAATTTCCAGCGGATAATATCCTTGAACAAATTCATCGCGAGCAAGCTCGCCATTTTTGATACCCTCGACAGCCGCATGAACATAAACCACGTCTTCGTTGACAGGAGGCTTCGCATTCACCAATATTTTCCCTGCAGTAGCACGGTCTTCTTTAAGGTGAAGCTCACCAAAGAAAAAACGCATCAATTCGCAGTGCCCGGGATACCGCATCGTCTTGTAGTTTAGATCTCGCACACGCCCCTTAAAGGTCTCACACATAGTGCCCAACCCCCCTGAGGTAGTAAACGCTTCCAATTGCATCCCGTTGATGAAAATAGTCTCAATATCTTCCATCGCTGGCACAAACATCACTTTGCCATCTTTTACGACTTCACAATCGTTTAGATACTCGTTTACCACGCCGGCTGGAGACCAATTAAATGCGTAGCCCAAAAGACCACGAGGATGTTGTGGCAAAGCACCGACTCGTAGTTCGATACTCCTCAAATCAGAGAAATGCTTAGCAATAGATGCCCCAACAATTCCAATGAAACCAGGTGCAAGACCACATTGAGGGGCCATAACTGCTTTAGAAGATGCACTCATCTCCAAAATTGCCTTAGTCGTGGGAACATCTTCGGTGAGATCAAAATAGTGAATACCCTTTTGATGTGCGCCTCTAGCTACGGGAAGATTTAAATTATAGGGAAGACAGGAGACAACCGCATCCACGCCAGCCAAATTCGATAGCAACGACTCAGTGTCGGTAACGTCCCCAACGCCCACTGGAAACGGTAAATCATCACGCCTTTGAGCGTCCAAACCGCGAACGCTAAACCCTGATTGGTGAAGCAAAGTCGCGACTAGACTGCCGACTTTTCCCATTCCAATAACCAGAACATTCTCAATTGGCTGCGTCATTGCTTATTCTCCTTAACCCTATTTTTGGCACTACCAGTCTTTAGAACGGGGACTAGTATCTTAAATTTCATGAACAAATTTGCATGAAGCACAGAAATAACGTTTGAGAAACCCTATTTTAACCGAATGACCGCTTTTATATGCTTTGCTCGAGACCGATGATCGAACTCAACTGGCTCAGCAAGCCCAAAGTAAGCCCTATTCGGCTTATATTTCAATGAATTGCAGTTCAGCTGGAGAAAGATTAACATTTATTTAGAACTAGGATTTTCAGTCATTAAGTACTTGCTAGATAAGCCTGGGTTTGTTTTTCGAGAGTCATAAAGACTCGCTTGATGCAATGCACCAACCAAAAGGATATTCCATGGACTCGGAGTCCGTCGCACCAACTAAAGACCCAAAGCCAGAACCTCAGAATCTTGCCATTCTCTATGTTGACGATGAACCGGATAATCTTGAGCTTTTCTCCATTCATTTTCAACAGGACTACACCATCCATACTGCAACATCTGCAGCTGAAGGAATCCAAATTATGGAGGCTAAAGAGATCTCGCTTTTGCTAACCGATGAACGAATGCCTGGAATGAATGGCATTGAGTTCTTGGAGCAAGTAGTCGAGCGATGGCCAGAAACCATTCGAGTGATTGTCTCCGCCTACAGTGACAGTGAACGGTTGTTGCGAGCCATCAACCAAGGGCACGCCCATGAATACATCGTAAAGCCATGGAGAAGAAAAGAACTTCGAGATTGCCTTGATCGCTCCTTAAGCATGGCCATGCGACGCCGCTCCCTCTATCGCCGGGCTCGCCTATCTGATGCCCTTACCCAAGAACTCCAGCGGGAGAGCAAAACCGAAATTGTGGGTGAAAAAGGCGGCCTTTCCAATGTATTAACCGTCGCCCGCAAAGTGGCCAACACTGAAACAAGCGTCCTAATTCGCGGTGAGACAGGCACCGGTAAAGAGGTTGTTGCCCGGTATATTCATACTCATAGCACCCGAGCCGCGGGACCATTCATCAAAGTCAATTGTGCAGCACTCTCAGAGACACTCTTGGAAAGCGAATTGTTCGGTCACGAAAAAGGGGCATTCACCGATGCAAGAAATCGGCGAATAGGTCGATTTGAACTTGCTCACAAGGGCACTATTTTCCTAGATGAAATTGGTGATATTTCTCCAAAGCTACAAGTCATGCTCCTGCGAGTACTACAAGAAAAGGAGTTCGAGCGAGTTGGTGGAACTAAATCCATATCCGTGGACGTACGCGTTATTGCCGCCACAAACCGGGACCTAGAATCTGCCATTGAGAACGAGACTTTCCGTCAAGACCTCTACTACCGTCTCAATGTTTTTCCACTCAATCTACCTCCCCTTCGCGAACGACCAGAAGACATCGAGGAATTACTCCACTTTTTCTTGAGGAAGTATAAACACCTACAAGGAAACATTCCGAAACTTTCAGACTCGGTAGTCTCGGATCTCCAAGCTAATGACTGGCCGGGAAATATCCGCGAATTTGAGAATATGGTGCAGCGGGCCTTAGTTATTTTGGACTCAGATGTCCTGGGCTCGGAGCATTTCTACTTTGACGTCATGCCCGCTAAACAAACCAGCCATCTTCGAGCCGACAAAGAGAACACTCAATTTGAAGCTATTCGAAAAGCACTCGAAGCCAACCACGGAAACTGCACTCGCGCAGCGAAAGCCCTAGGTATAGCGCGAACGACGTTTAACAGCCGGGCAAAAAAATTCGGATTAATCTAGGCTCTTGGCCTGCGTATTTCCACCGGGTGTACCTGGTTTTAACAGATAAAGGCAGACTGGTGTGAAGACCAAG
>CAXGXL010000268.1:0-5633 GCA_964013555.1 uncultured bacterium | reverse complement strand
TGCCGACACCTACCAGCAAAGACTCGAAAAATTCACTAAAGTCCAATTGCTTAGACTCAAAGAGGGCACCCTCGATTTCGAGCAGAAACAATTCGAATCTAAACTAATACCAGGAGAGTTTATTATCGCCTTAGACGAACGGGGCCTGGAACAAACAACCCGAGAAATGGCTGCTCAATTAGAGAAATGGGAACTCAACAGTACAAATAGAATCGCGTTCCTCATTGGCGGAGCCAACGGGCTGCCATTAACGATAAAAAAACAAGCACGACAAACCTGGGCTCTTTCTCGTTTGACCCTTCCCCATCGAATGGCACAAGTTCTATTGCTAGAACAACTTTATCGTTCCTACACCATCAATCACGGCATGCCCTACCACAAAGATTAATTCCAAGTTTTACGACGGAAAATAGACGAATAAGTTAATTCAAGTTAACTTAAAGAAGTATGAAAAAAAGACAGAACTACCGAAGATTCAGCCGCTATCCGATACGCGTTGGTTTTCGCCTACACAAATCAGAGAACACTACCGACGGTAAACTTCTTTTTGACTCCCTCAATATGAGTGCCGGTGGTGCTTTCTTGCGTTCAGATCTTCTCTTTGAGGTCGGAACTCAAATAGAAGTCTCGTTCAATTTGCCAAATCGAGCTCAACCGATAAACACAAAAGCGGAAATAACGTGGGTAACTCGACGCTCTACAAAGCAACACGAACGAGGAATGGGAATCAAATTTCTTCAGCTAGATGACGTCAATTTGGAGGAAATCGAGGAGTTACTTCAATCGTTCTCAACATTGCCCCATTAGATTTCGCATGTTGCATCACAGACACCGTACGTACCCTGGTCGCAGCACTGCTCCGAACCGCAAATATTTCCTGGTAGCTCTAGATTACAATACCTCTTACAAATTCCATTGACGCAAGCCAATCCACGACTGCACGTGTTCTCCACCAAGTCGCAAGGTTGGCCGACCTCCTGACCAGGCACACTCGTGTCACGGCATACCAACTGGTCCCGTTTGCCCAAAGGTTGGCAATACTTAATCACCCCTTGACTACCGCCGCATGAGTCCGAATAAACCTCCCCTGACCACGAAATCTCGCAGCCAAGCAAGCAAGCATTGGAACCAGTGGTAATCTCGATACACATTCTCCCCTCTTGGCACGGTTCTCCTGCGGTACACAGTGCGGAAGCTTGGCAATGCCCTGCGAAGTTACCATTTTCATCCACATGCTCCATGCAATACTCACCCAGCGGGCATTCTGCTGATGATTCATAGTACTTGGTGCATGGAGAAGCACAGGTAAAATTTGCACAAACCAACTCTCCCGCGCATTGAATATTGCGATTGCAGGTCTCCCCTTTAGCAATAGAATTTTCTAGTATGCATGAATTCACCAAACAAGAATAACCGTCTGCACAAATCTGGTTATCTTCACAAGGCAAACCCTCTGGATCCCAATCGAGCATCAGTGCACATGCGGAGACGGTAGCACCACAAAAAATAACGAAACAAAGTGCCAACACCAATCTAAAACGGTTCATCAAAATCTCACTTGTCCAGTCAACATACCACCGTCCCGATATGGCCCGATAGAAAAGCCCCATCCCCCAGAAGTACCTTCCATAACATCGTCAGGAGTCGGCGCTGGCTCATATAAAAGTGTCCAAACAACCGTTCCAACGGTAACCGCAGCCCCCAAACCAAAAAATAAATCGCCTACAACCGCCAGCGGCTCACCCTTGTTGCGCAACTCTTGTGCTTCATCACTGATTTGCGAAGGCTGAGTTTCCTCACTATTTCCCCGGTAGATATCGTTATACTCCGTAGCCTGAGACCAAAAGAGACTGCCCGCCCCCATCAAAGCAAGACCACCGCCAACCCCCACTCCAAAAACGACCTTCTTAAATGTCGCACATGCCATTCCAAGACACAGTTCATCACCATATCGAATTAAATTGCTTCCAGCTGACTCTCTTTGCCCACTTGAATCGGAAGATAGCGAAACGCCACTAGAGAAATACTTCTTATAAAATGCACCAATCTCCCGGTCGTACGTAGTCTGCTGCGAATCGTAAGAGAAGACCAGACTAGCTGTCTTTACCCATTTATCCTCGGTAGATCTCCCATTGAGGTTAATTTGAGTAACGCTCAATCGAACCTGTTCTCCATCAAGGCGAACCCCTGCCCAAAAAACCTGATCGGCGTTTAGGAGTGCTCCTACCTCTTCGACTGGCTCCGGAACATCGTCATCCGGAACCGAAGTATCCCCAAACGAAATAAGCTCAGACATAGACGGAGCAATCCCCTCCAAGAGCTTATCAAAACGGTCAAAATACTCTGTCGGGTCTAAGCGAGCATTCTCCGCACTCTCTCGTCTGCCTTTGATCTGAATAGCGCCCCCCCAATTGCGAAAGCCATCTCTGCCTATTTGAACATATTGCTTTCCCTCTAGCAGGCCTTCCAACACCAAAGGAGTTACCCCAACAAATTCACCATTTAAATAGACCTCGCCGTAACTGGGGTTGGACGTAAGCGCCAAGCTACCTCGCGGTCTACGATTAAGTCGCTCGATAGCTCGACGGAATTGCTCCCGCATCGACGGATTAAAAACACTCGGATCTGGCTCAACTTCGTCATCAACCGTATAAGCCTGAACAAAACGCAGGGCAGCTCTTTTGCGCTCACCTCGAAGACTATGCACTGCTCCCATAAGCATCAAGAGCTCACTCAATTTAGTGAAGTCGTCGATATAACCGACGTTTCTCTCGTATC
Source organism: uncultured bacterium (assembly GCA_964013555.1). GTDB lineage: Bacteria > Myxococcota > XYA12-FULL-58-9 > XYA12-FULL-58-9 > JABJBS01 > CAXGXL01. The sequence goes on along the minus strand of CAXGXL010000268.1, from coordinate 2,855 downwards.
TAGTCAAAGCCTCCTTAAAGAATCCCATCGTCTGATCTAATTCAAACTCTTGGTAAGCCTTTTGCCCTCTGGAAACAAAATCGTCAGCTTCTTTAAAATCCAACCGCGAGCGTTCCATACTGGCATTTCCTAGAACCCCCACCAATGAAACCGCCGCGAATTCAGTATCTTCAACCACCGCCTTCCGAAGAAAATGAGCCACCATAGACGCCGCTTTATCAGAACCAGCACCGCTGCCCCTCACCAAAACCGCTACGTGGTCTCTAATTTCTTCGGATTGGCTAATTTCTTGAGACCATCCAATGCTCGAAACCAAAAGCGATATTACAACCAACCCAATCTCGCATTTTAACTTCACGTCTCTCGCCTCGTTTCTCTAACTCAAGCTGCTCCCTGATGCAGCGTTGAGACTAACACTGTGGATTTGACCATTCAAGAATCGTGTCGTTTCCAACCACCAAAGCCAAAATCTGCTGGTTTTCTCTTGACTCTTGGTTACTTCCTGTGAGCCTTTGGAGCCACGATGGGATATAGAACACTTTTTTGGCTAGCTCTAGCATACGTTATTTGGAGGGTCTACCAAGATCTCTTTAACAAAATGAGGTCCTCGAGCCGCTCCAATCCTAATACAATCAAAACCCCGGTGGACGAGGTTGAACCTCCTGCATGGGCCTGTGAATGCTTAGGCGTAGAGCCCCACACCCCACAAAAAGCTGTTAAGCTTGCCTACCAGAACTTGGTCAAACAATACCATCCCGATCGAATGGAAGGAATGGGGGCGGAACTCAGAGAACTCGCAGAAAGCCGAACCAAAGAAATCAACCGAGCATACCTTGAATTTAAGAAACGCTGGGAACACAACCAAACGGAACACAAATGAGTAACGATCTCTCCTCTTGGAACTACAATACTCTTCTAATCTCTGAGCCCACTTCGGACGTCGTCCAGTGCACCTTTAACAAACCTAAATCACGAAATGCGCTCGACCTCGAAATGGTTGGAGAAATTCGAAGTTTATTAGGTCGACTTCAGCAACGCCCAAATCTTGGAGCCCTCATTTTCTCGGGTAATGAAAAGTCCTTTATCAGCGGTGCAAATATTGCCGAACTGCGCGACCGCGGGCAAGAGGACGCCCTAAATCGGATCAATTCAGCGCTCTTTCGAGAAATAGAACAATTCCCGTACCCAACCATTGCAGCAATTCGCGGGTACGCCTTAGGAGGCGGATGCGAACTTGCTATGGCTTGCGATATTCGAGTTTGTGGCCGCAGTGCCAAGCTCGGGCAGCCAGAAGTCGCCCTCGGCATCATTCCTGGTGCGGGTGCAACCTACCGACTTCCCCGGCTTGTTGGGCCCGGCATGGCAAGAGAACTCATTTATACAGCTCGGATACTTTCAGGGGCAGATGCGCACCAGATTGGCCTCGTGAATCGCGTCGTCGAAGATAGCGAGGTCCTCGATGCCGCTTGGGCTCTAGGAGAGGAAATAAGCAAAAACAGTTCCCTTGCGGTTCGCTTCGCCAAATTGGCTTTAAACAACGCCACAGAATCGAGCACCGAGGTCTGCATGGCCTTTGAATCCACGTCCCAGGCAATCCTCTTCGAAGACGAAGAAAAAAAACGACGCATGACCGCATTCTTAGAAAAGACAAAATAGGAGAATTCAACGATGAGTAGTCAAATCTCAAACGCAGCCGTCCTTGGAGCCGGCACCATGGGCCGAGGAATTGCCCACGTCGCTGCAGTCTCAGGAATAAAGGTTGTTCTCTTCGACATCAATGCCGCAGCAGTCGAGCGCGGTCGAGAGCATATTCGCGCCACTTTAGACAAAGGGGTTACCAAAGGTAAACTTAGTTCGGACGAGCGCAGCCAAGCACTCGAAAATCTAACCATTTCAACCAACCTTGAAGAAGCCGTTGCCTCGACCCAACTCGTCGTAGAAGCCGCCCCAGAAAAGCTAGAACTCAAGCAATCACTCTTCCAACAAATGGACCTATTTGCCCCACAGGATGCCATATTGGGAACCAACACATCCTCCTTGAGCATAACCGAAATAGCCAAAGTTTGCAGTCACCCTGAGCGAGTGCTTGGAATGCACTTTTTCAACCCACCTCACATTCTACGGCTCCTCGAATTAGTTAAAACCGATAAGACAACCGAGGCGGCATTGAACAAAGCCAAGGCCATCGGTGAGCAGCTAGACCGAGAACTCATCGTCATAAACGACAGTCCTGGTTTTGCCACGAGTCGACTCGGACTCATCATCGGTCTTGAAGCGATGAGAATGCTCCAAGAAGAAGTGGGTAGCGCTAGCGACATCGACCGGGCCATGGAATTGGGTTATCGACATCCCATGGGCCCCTTGCGCTTAACTGACTTGGTTGGACTCGATGTACGCCTTGATATCGCTCAATATCTTCATCAAGCGCTCGGCGGTGACCGCTTCGAGCCACCTGAAATCCTCAAAAAAATGGTGGAAGAGGGAAAATTAGGAAAGAAATCGGGCCAAGGCTTCTACAAATGGGATTAACCACCAAATCCCCTTGATCATCTGGGCACAAGAGCCTAAAACCACCCCCCACGGACACGGGACCGAGCATGCTTGTTTTGTAAGGCCTTAGCAAGTGCGTCATTTCGAGGCGGTCAAAACCGACAGCTTCGATTGAATTGATATCGCTCCCCTCAAGCAAAGTAGGATAGACCAATGGCCGGTACCTCCAATGCTCCAACCGAGCTTCTCTCCTTTGAAACCCATCCCTCGAAATACAAGCATATTGTCTTGGAAGTGAATGGGGCAGTCGCTAGAATTTCCCTTAATATTCAAGAAGATCAGGGAATGCGGAACGACTACCAGCT
>CAXGXL010000267.1:0-5633 GCA_964013555.1 uncultured bacterium | reverse complement strand
ATTTGTTGAACCCATCGAAAAAGAGATACTAACAACCATCGCAGAACGAAAAACCGCACCGGAGGAGACGTCGGACTGGTGGCACTACCTAGCGGCGGGAGCGAGCATCGGCGCCATTGGCCTCTTGGCCCATCATTACGCTAGCCCAGACCTCGCAGAGAAAATAGAAGAAACGGTAAAGTCGACCTCGAAGCGGGTCCAAGACACTGTCAACGAGTACGGTAATCGCTTTAGCAATTGGACTGGTTGGCAGATCCCAAAACTGAGTTTGGTCCGTTCTCCATCCCGCTAAGATGCCTTCAAAAAAGGAAGCCTGTCGACTAGCAACGCCTCCAAACACTCTCCCTAGCCGAAAAGGCAGCATATTCATACCGCTCTCTCGGTAGGCATCCCCTAACCCAAGTGGTTCAAAATAAATTCCCTCTACTCCAAGCAATACCCTAGAGAGAAAAAGTTCTGCATTCACCCCTCTCGGTCTGTGCACCGGCAAAAAAAATTGCCACGCTAATAGTTTTTGGGCGCCTCATTGCTTCTAGTGCCTTAAACTGTGAAACTATTGCTAGGAAGTAGCCAAAGCTAGAATCCAATCCTCTAAACTGCTAGCCTCGTAAACACCGGGATTATAAAGAAAATGGTGTACAAGAATCTACGAAATGTCTGCGCCCACCTTGACAAGCGGCACCTCCGCTACCGATTCGAACTTCTGCAAGATATTCCTTGGGACCAGCTCAGTTCTCCGGGGATCCATTTAAGCGACCATGTGCTTGAGCGCTCAGGAATTAATGTTGCGGCACTGCACTCCACACCGGAAGCCCATGCATTATTCCAGTGGTCTGCAGCCCTTGAGATTTGTCAAACCTACCGCGGTTTCAAATCCGAGTTGCTTGGTTTTATCGATGAAGAATCGCTCAGCCTCGGTCCCGTGCGAAGCCTGCTTTTACTTTACCAGGAGCAGCGAAAGCACCACAAACTCTTTCAGCTCTACGAGACCTACCTCAGAAGTCTCCAACCGGGCCAACTCCTCTCCTTCGATAAGCACTATTCCCTTCAACCCCAACGAACATTTACGCGCTTCGAAGAGCCAAAAACCTATTTACGGCATTGGCAGATTTGGCTTCGAGCCATCTTGATTACGGAGTTCTCGATTCATCTAGCTAACGAAATCCAATACGTTGGAACCAACCTTCACCCCGTTTGGCTTCAAGTTCAACGAGTGCACCAGCTTGAGCAGTACCAACACTTAGCCACCATCAGCGCGCACCTAGAGGCGTTGGACCTTACCACCAGTGAAGCAGAAAAAGAGGCAAAACTACTCTGGAACTTTATCCCCGACTTCTTTCAGTTTTTGCTTCCCCTGACAGTAACGAAGCGTTTGGTTGTCGAGAACTACCCCCATCTTGAAAATCAGATAACCGTTTATTCTAAGCAAAACACTCAGTTCTATGCCGACCTAACGCAAAGCCCCCAATTGCAGACACTCCGAAAACTATCTTCTTTGCCTCTACCCAACCTCCCACCAAAAACGCCAACACAAACAAATACGTTAGAGCCCCGAAGAGGACCCGGCGCGGTCATGCATGGGGTTCCTTACAAGAATCCACCCAATCCCAAAGAAACCCTGGTTGACCGTTTCATTGCAACCATTAGCAGTGAAACCGACCGAGGACTTGTCTATATACTAAACGACGGGCAGGAGTTCTGCGAAAGCTATCGAGACCTCTTTGAGAGGTCCAAAAACGCTCTGGACTTTCTACGCCGCCAAGGGGTTCAAAAAAACGAAGCGGTCATGCTTCAAATTAGTCGCCCGGAGAACTTTCTCACTGTCTTTTGGGGAGCAATTCTAGGCGGGATGGTCCCCGTACCGCTGGCGAGCATGATGACCCTCGGCCGGGGCAAGAACGAGCTCGACAAAACCGCGAGCATCTTCGAAATTCTGGGCAGACCTCTTCTTGTTACGGATTGTGCCACCAAGCAGTCCCTAGAAACAAAAAGCAAACTTCTTGAACAAGCAAAGTTCACAATAGCAACCGTAGAGGAGGCCCTCTCACACCAGAGCGCCACCAGGGTAAAACTATCTCCCTCAGAAGCAAACGACACCGCCTTCATCCAGTTCAGCTCCGGAAGCACAGGATCCCCAAAAGGAGTTTGCCTCTCACACCAAAATTTGCTCCATAATATTGTGTCGATTATTGAGCACCAAGATGGCAAACCCACCGATTGCTTTGTTAGCTGGCTGCCGCTCTTTCATGACATGGGCATTATAGGGTACCACCTCTTGCCACTGGTGCTTCAAGCCAAACAAGTCCTCATGCCCCCTCGTCTATTTATGAAACGTCCGCTTTCATGGCTTCAAGCTTTGGACCGTCACCAAGGGACCTGCACCGCCTCACCCAACTTCGGATTGACTCGGGTGATCTCAAAACTCGACTCGAAACAAGTAGAGCAATTATCCCTGCATCAAGTGCACTGTCTGCTTAATGGGTCCGAACCGATTTCTGCCGAAATCATGAATTCTTTTGTGCAGCTCCTCGAGCCCGCCGGATTTCCCCCAAATGCTATGAGTCCAGGCTACGGCTTGGCTGAAGGGAGTTTGTGTATCAGTGCCCGACCAGCTCATAGTCTTCCCGAAGTACATCATATAGACCGGCGCACACTTACCCAAAAAAACGAAGTAATTGTAAGCCTCGAGCCCACCAGTAACTCCGTTCCATTTGTAGAGGTGGGAACCGCTGTCCCGGGAGTGAGCATTAGAATTGTTGATGAATCCGATCAAATTATCGCTCAGGGTAGAGTGGGACACATTCAAATAAGAGGCCCAAACGTTACAAAAGGATACTATCGAGATCCCAGCCGTTCGGCTAAAGCCTTTAATGGAGAGTGGTTCCGCACAGGAGATTTAGGGCTTATTCTAGACGGAAGGTTGATTATAACCGGCCGACACAAAGACGTCATCTTCGTTGGTGGGCAGAACTTTTACTCCCATGATATTGAAGAATCGCTTGCGGATCTCCCGTGGTTTGAGCCGGGTCGAGTGGCGGTTTTTGGAAGCAATGATCCCAAAACCGGAAGGGACCAGATTTGTTTGGCCGGCGTATTCAATAACACCTTGGAAGCACCCGAAGAACAGGTCCAGTTGACATTGCAACGAGTCTCGGAGGTTTTCGGGATCAGGCTGGACTTTGTTATACGGGTCCGCCCTAACGAGATCCCCAAAACCTCTAGCGGTAAACTCCAACGACACAAATTACGAGAAACCTTTGAAAATCGTGGTTTCAAAGACCAAGTCGCAATGCAACCAACACCCCCACGAACTACCATAGAAAGTCCACCAGCATCGTCACCAGGAACTACAAGAAAGTCTGGTTCGCACACCTCAAGCAAGGAGTCTCTACCCGAGCAACCACGACCCAGCACAACTCAATCGATAGCAGAGATGGTAACCGTAATCTGGGCCGATGTATTACAGGCGGACCCAGGCAAAATAAGCGTCTCTACCAGCTTCAATTCGTTAGGGGGGAGCTCCTTGCAAGCCGCGGAGATTCACGCCCAACTAGAAGAGACACTTCAAATATTTATAAGCCATGAAATGCTCAATATCGCCACCACCCCCGCTGAGATGGCCAACTTCATAATGAAACATCATCCCCAGCTTCAGCTTCCTCCACCAAGATTACCGCGTCAGAATCTCCCTGCCGAACCGCAACCTGACCAGGCAGACTACACAACGGAATTCGAACGTGAGCGTCAGTCCCGACTTCAGGATAACGAGGATCCCCAAGACACTCATACCCCTGCACTACCGCACCAAGCACTTAAAGTCCCCCCTTCCCCTGCCTCACCCCCAGTCACGCTACCATCGGCGTCGAGTCCATTAGTGGATATTGTCCACGAAACGTGGCTAGAGATTCTCCAGGTAAGCCCAGAGCGCCTTGAATTAACAACCAAATTCACAGCCCTGGGGGGAACGTCTCTGCAGGCCGCAGAAATTCACGCTACCCTCGAAGATAAGCTAGGAGTAATAATAAGTCATGAGATGCTAAACGAAGCTGATACCATCGAAAGCATGGCTGCCTATATCAATCGTCAACATCCCAAGCTTTCCCTCATCAGCCCCACGCAAAAGTAGGCTGGTTAAGAGATAGGTGCGTCCTGGGCTCCGTCAGGGCGAATATAAGGAGCATGTCGGCGTGTGTGTTTGAAGTTTCGATCTGCAATAATATCCTGAAATATTTCCTGATGACGCATATTCACATCAGGCACGTACTCCGCCGCCTCAGGAAAGTAACGTCGCACCATTGCTTTGGCTGTCGCCACCCCAAGAAATTCATTGAACGTATCCTCGAAGTTACTCCAGAATGCGTGACCACACGCCCTCTTTTCGATTGGCGAAATATCCAGCGCATCCAAATGAGCAGCGTCGGTGACCACGTGTTGCTTTTCCTCACGGGCATGGGCCGAATGAGCAGCTAGCCAAACCGGCTGCATTAACGCCTGCTCCTCTCCCAATTCTTGGTGTAAATAGACCGTGTACTCTTCAAACACGAGTGTTTTGATCCAAAAGAAATAATGCTGAATTCCCTTATTGGGATAATTGTCCTGGGTATATGGATGGGGGCGATAACCGGTAAAGAGTTCCTCGAAGCGCTCTACCCAATTGGGCTTTGTTGCCCGCAAATAATCCGCATACCTTCGAAATAGCGCCATATGTTTCACTTCTTCTTGGTAGAGTAGAAGCGCGCTGCGATTGGGGCCCAAAGCCTCGCATTCGTCGTCGACGAAATCCAACAAATAGCTCTCAAGAATAACGAATGCCTCGGATACTTCTATACCCACAGCCCACTGAAAAATCTCAAAAGCTTCGGGATGAGCCTTCAAGCCATGGTAGTCGACGCCCAGCTTCTTGCAGAATCGCGGCCCAAAGTGAACGCCCGGTGCACCGGTCAAAGACCAAGGTATATCTTTATCCAAGTCGAAGCGGTAATTTACGTTTCGATTGTCGATTTTCCGGAACGCCGTAGCTGAGTCGACATAAGTCATAATAATTGTGCCCCTTCCTTCAACACGAAATTGCCATTTTCGTGCCATCCCTATTCACAAAATGGGTGTATTTATTTCTCGGCTACAAAGCCCAATATTGTCGGGTACCTATGACTTAAGCGGCCTCCCCATACGGCAACTAGAGAGTACTCCAAAAAAAAGACCGCGGGCGCGCTCCAAAATTCCGCCAAAATATCCGAAAAAACCGCGGCAATAAGCCGTTTTTTTGGGGCCGATTAATTACCGCCCTGAGGACCGATTTCAGCCTCGGCGTCCTTATTTAGGCAGGGTCATTGTGCGGCCATTCATTGTCGCCGACATTCCTTGACTTCCCATGGTCATACTCATGCCGGGCATCGACAAGGTCATTGGTTGCATTCCGCCCATGGGTTGCATTGGCTGCATTGGTTGCATTCCGCCCATGGGTTGCATTGGCTGCATTGGCTGCATTCCGCCCATGGGTTGCATTGGTTGCATTCCGCCCATGGGTTGCATTGGTTGCATTCCGCCGGTGTAGCTCGCAGAAGTCTGCCTCTGGAAGGTGTCTTGAGTTTCAGCCGTCCCCGTCGAGGTAACACCACCGGTCGCTCCCTCCT
>CAXGXL010000266.1:0-5635 GCA_964013555.1 uncultured bacterium | reverse complement strand
GAGTGACGACGGCGAACTTCTTTTTGACGAGTTGGCTCTTTCGCTTGTGGCGATTCCGTTTTTTCAGCCGTCATGGCTTCCAAAGTCGGGGCGCGCAGCTTTTACAGATCCTAGTTTGATGGATGTGCAATTTGATTCACAAGCACTTCGGACAATGGCAAGACTTAACGACGCATTCGCCAATGCAGGTGGCTCGCTAGAATACGATTTACTCTCTGAGCGGCTGCAAGCATCAGCTGAGAACATGCAGTATGGAGCTCGTCTCACCATGAATGCGGTTGGCGTTAATATAGGTCTCAGTTTCTTTAGTGGGTTTAGCGATATCGTGTATCCAGATGATATCGGTATTTCTCTTGGACACCCAGATCCCGAGACGGCCGCACTTCAGGAGGGTATTATGCTAAATAACAACCTTGCTGATTCGGAAGAGGTAGATAATTTGATTGGGCTCATTGAGGGGCCGATTGGTGAGACGCTGCAAGAGACGTCGGTCACCACAAAAATTGTACTAAAGAACCCCCGGATTCATATGCTAGGAGCAGATCTGAGTACCAGTCTCGATGCACTGGGGGGAATTGGTTTTTGGGCCGAGGCGGCGGTTTTCTTTCACGAGAAATTAGTTAGAGATATCCAGGCGGGCAGTGAGGCGGTTGAAGAGTTGGTCGATCCGAACACCGCCTTTGTAAAACTCACCGCGGGGTTGGATTATACCATAGCCAAATGGTGGTATGTGAATGCCCAGTACATGCACGGATTTGTCGATGAGTTTGGATCTGAGCGACTAAAGGATTACATCGTTGCCGTCAATGACTTCAAATTTTTCGCTGACAAGCTCTTGGTGCGCCTGGTGTTGATGCATCAATTTCAAGATGGCAGTGCGGTTGTGTACCCTCAATTGACCTCCACCTTTTTCGAGAACACGGAATTGACTCTTGGGGGAATGGTTTATCTGGGAGAGAAATTATCGAAATTTGGTACTCCGGCGGCGGGAGCCAATCTGGTTTTTGCACGTGCTCGCTTCGCATTCTAAGTTATTAAATAAACTTCGGTAATTTTAGCTACTTCATTGGTTAACGCTTCTTCTTCCCGCTTGACACGTCCTCAGGACAGGCTTATCACTAGAGACTGAAACACGTTCTATCTTTTGATTGAACGTGGGGGGGAAAGGGTCTCCCGACGTTTGTAATTCAAATTGACGATGAGTCTGCAACGGAAAAGGAAAAGCCATGACCGTAGAATCCTGTAAAGAGTATTTTGACACCCTGCACGAACGTTTTAACAGCGATGCTGCTAAGGGGGTAAATGCTAGCTTTCAATTTGACCTTACTGGTGACGGTGGTGGTATTTATTGCGTTAATGTTGACGACGGTGCGATGTCTGTCGAAGAAGGCGGTAAAGAAGATCCAAGCATAACCATTACGATTAGTGCCGACAATTATCTGAAGATGGCCCACGGCAAGTTAAATGGTCAAATGGCGGTTATGACTGGCAAGATGAAGGTCAAAGGCAATATGGGGCTTGCTATGAAGATGAAAGCTCTTTTTCCCGTTATCAAAAATTAAATATTCTAAATGTAATATGTATGACCCGGGCGGTATCCGCCCTGAAATCTCTCATTTGGAATGAGCATGGTCCGTGTGCAGCAGCGCTTCACCGAAGACCGTTGAGATGTGGGGGGCACTTGGAAGGGCAGCGATGGCTAGTTTAGAACAATTTAGGAGCGAGGCTCGACAGTGGCTCGAGAAGCATGCTCCGGCCTCGCTCGTTGGCACTGGACGAGGGCCGTTCGAGGGGTATTGGGGCGGAAAAAAGAACACAGAGACCCGCAGCGATGTGATGAAGTGGTTGGAGGTCTGCGTGGAGCGTGGATGGACCGCCCCGATGTGGCCCACGGAATTCGGTGGGGGAGGTTTGTCGAGGGACGAGGCGGAAGTTCTTGCTGGCGAGATGGAGCGGTTGCAACTGCCGCCACCTTTAGTGGGATTTGGCTTGGCCATGATTGGCCCAACTCTATTGGACTTTGGTTCACAGGCACAAAAGCGTGAGCATCTCATGCGCATTGCGCGAGGTGAGGTTAGATGGTGTCAAGGGTATTCCGAGCCGGGGGCGGGATCTGACTTAGCGTCTTTGTCGACCAAAGCTACCGATTGTGGTGATGCGTTTATCATTAACGGTCAGAAGGTTTGGACTTCCCATGCCGACAAGAGTGATTGGATTTTCTCTTTGGTGCGAACCAATACGGAAGGCAAGAAACAAGAGGGGATTACTTTTATCTTAATTGATATGGAGACACCGGGCGTTTCGGTTCGTCCTATCGAGTTGATAAGTGGAGCATCTCCTTTTTGCGAGGTCTTTTTTGAGGACGTAAAGGTTCCCAAGTGCAATGTCGTGAGCGAAGTCCATAAGGGGTGGACTGTAGCGAAAGCCTTATTGGGCTACGAACGGTCGGTTATTGGCCGAGCGATGGGAAGCCAAATGTCCGATGCCGAGGACCAACTTATTGCTTGTGCGCGAAGGCACTTGGATGATGCTACCGGTGCTTTGTCGGACCCTTATATGCGTCATGAAATTGCCAAGGTTGGGATGGATGAGCAATGTTTTGCTTTAACTTTGAATAGAATTCAACAAGCTAGGAAAGGGGGGCGAGCTCCTGGACCGGAAAGCTCCGTGGTTAAACTCTTTGGAAGTAGGTTGAAGCAAAGGTGGTGGGAACTCTCTGCTCAAATTGCAGGTGCACAAGCTTTAGGGTGGGATGGACCGGGATTTGAGGAGGAAGATCTCAACATGACGCGTGCCTGGCTGCGCTCACGGGGCAATACAATCGAGGGTGGTACCTCGGAGATTCAGCTGAATATCGTCGCTAAGCGGGTGCTTGGACTTCCGTAGGAGTAGGGGATGCAATTGATACTAGATGAAACCCAGCGACTCTTGGAAACAACTGTGGAGGAGTTTGTTGCTCAAAAAGCGCCCCTTAGTCGAATACGAACCTTTCGTGAGGCCCAGAACCAAACCGGTTATTGCTCTACTCTGTGGAAGGAGATGGCAGAGATGGGGTGGGTTGGCCTGCATTTTCCGGAGACTTTCGGTGGCTCGGGATTGGGCTTTTTCGAGTTCTCTCTTTTGCTGCAGGTTGTGGGGCGCAAATTGATGCCCGAACCTTTTTTCTCAACAGTCGTTCTCGGGGCGCAGGTTCTTTTGGAAGCGGGAAGTTCAGAGCAAAAGTCAGCATGGTTACCTGAGATTGCTCTTGGTAATAAGACAATGACGCTTGCATACGATGAGCCGAAGGCCCGTTATAATCACCTTCATGTCACTACCGAAGCAAACAAGACCGATAAGGGGTTCGTATTAAATGGGCTGAAAACTCATGTGCTCGATGGCGGTAGTGCGGACGGTATTATTGTTAGCGCACGGCTTGAGGGAGGCACGAAAGATCCAGAGGGGATCGGGCTTTTTCTCTTAGAACCCAAAATGGCAGGGGTCAAGATAACGAATCAGAACCGTGTGGACGGTCGCAAATCAGTCCTTTTAGAGTTGCGTTCTTTGGAGCTCCCCCATGAGAACTTGATCGGTGAAGCGGGGGCCGGTGGTGTCGTGTTGAATAGAGTGATGGACAAAGCACGAATCGCCCTTTCTGCGGAGATGTTGGGCGGAGCCAACCAAGCATTTGAGACCACCATCGATTACTTGAAGGAGCGAACCCAATTTGGGGTGCCAATTGGTTCTTTCCAGGCTTTGCAGCATCGAGCTGCTGAACTCTTTACTCAATTGCAGGTCACGAAAAGTGCCCTTCTTGCTGCGGCAAAGTGTGTAGACGAAGCCCCTGAGAATATTGCGGAAATGGCATCCTTAGTGAAAGCTAAGTGCTCTGACGTTTTTGTTCTGGCCACAAACGAAGGGGTTCAGATGCACGGTGGTGTTGGGATGACGGACGAATACGATATCGGGCTCTATATGAAGAGGGCACGGGCTACTGACGCCTTGTTGGGCGATGCGAGTTTTCACCGGGAGCGATGGGCGACACTACGGGGTTATTAATAAATAGTTGAAAGGAGTATCGTATGAAATTGGGGTTAACCTTAGGGTTTTGGATGCCAGATCCTTGGGATCCAACGGAGTTGACTCTTGAGGCGGAACGATTGGGGTACGATACGGTTTGGACTGCTGAAGGGTGGGGCTCGGATTGTTTTAGTCCTCTTTGCTGGTTAGGCGCCCGTACTTCTAAGATCAATCTTGGAACCAGTGTGATGCAGCTCTCAGCTCGAACGCCCGCCTCTGCAGCTATGACGGCGATAACGATCGACCACCTTTCTGGAGGGCGACTCATTTTAGGAATTGGCGCCTCTGGACCTCAAGTTGTCGAAGGGTGGTATGGGCAGCCTTTTCCACGTCCTTTAGAGCGTACTCGCGAGTGGATGACGATTTTCCGAAAAATTGTAGCTAGAGAGGAAAAGGTGGAATTTGAAGGGCGTCACTATCAAATGCCTTTTAAGGGAGGTACAGGGCAAGGCAAGCCACTCAAATCGATTGTTCATCCGCTGCGAAAACATATTCCGGTCTATATTGGTGCAGAGGGCCCTAAGAATATTAAGCAGACGACGGAGATCGCTGATGGCTGGCTACCACTTTTCATGTCGCCAGAAAAGTTTCATGTATTTGAGGAGAGCCTAAAAGACCGACCTGCTAATTTTGAGATGGCGGCGATGGTCATTACCAGTCCTGCGGATACAGTTGCCGAAGGCTTGATGAAAATCAAGCATATGATGGCATTTTATATGGGGGGAATGGGTTCGAAAAAGGACAACTTCCATAAGAACCTAATAGGACGATTAGGCTTTGCCGATGCGGCAGAGGAGGTACAAGACCTCTTCATGGCGGGTAAGCGCATGGAGGCAGCACAGGCTGTTCCCGATGAGTTGGCTGACCAAATTTCGCTTTCAGGTCCTCCGGAGCATATGAGAGAGCGGCTCAAAGAGTGGAAAAAAAGCCCAATTACCAGTATCAATGTGGACGCGCGAGACACGAAGCTCTTGCAATTTCTTGCGGAAGAACTTCTTTAAGTGGATTGGTAAGTGGGGGCTTTTGCGCAGATTTAGTAATTGAGTAAAGCACAAACGAGCTTCTCTACAAATATTATCCTTTTAAAACAGACACTTGCTTTTTCGAATGTAATTGCTTGGACTTCGGTGGGCTAGGGGGCGGCGACTTTTTGGTGATTCGAACTCCTCTTGGGGTCTGGCGACAGCCGGAATCAGAAAGAAGAGTATTTTTTCGAGCTTTTTGAATATACGATTGATGTATGGAGACAATGGCAATGCGGCTAATTGGCATGCTTCTAATTGGGAGAGGCATGGCCCTCTTTCTGATTGGGGTAATGCTGGTTTTCCCACGGTTCGCTCAGAGTTCTAATGCCCCTAACGCGAACGCTCACCTTCTTACCCTTGATGTTCTTTTGGTCAATGACCCTTCTTTGCCTCTTGTCACTGCAAAGGATGCGCAAAAGATTTTTTCTCAAGCTCGGCTTACTTTGGAGGAGAAGTTTGGTTTTAGCGAGATTGAATTTCGAATCATAGGTGAGAAAACAAGCCAGGATTTCATTTCGCTTCATCGGAGCTCTGACCCGAAGTGCCTTCAT
>CAXGXL010000265.1:0-5681 GCA_964013555.1 uncultured bacterium | reverse complement strand
TATTGAAAGGGAGTCTCTCAATGCAGAGTTGCGAATAATTGATGTTAGCGGTGTCGGGGTGGCAGGCAATTTGACTCATGCTGATATTGCGATGGCTCTGGAGCAGGCGGTTGAAGCGTTGCGGGTTGGGATTGAAGCCAATAGCAGATATAGCGACGATTTCCGCGGAACTTTAATCGATTCGCTGGCAAAGAAGGGGTATTCCATTATTGACGATATGGATGACCCGAAATTGGATGTTGTGGTGCGGGCCAAGATCAGAGTTGAAGATGGTGGGAAGGGGACCGGGCGCGCTAGCACTGTGTACTTTGCACGTGTTGTAGTACAGGTTGAGGTGCTAGACGTGGCGAAGAAAAGACTTCTTGGTTCAGTATCGCAGAGTAGAAAAGAAGGCCATCGAAACTTGGCAGAGGCGGAGCGCTCGGCCGTTCGGAGACTCGCCAAAAAAATGAGTCATCAAGTAGGAACGAAGATAGATATGGCAATGAAAGGGCTCTAGAGCCTTGTTCGAATTTGGTTTCTTTTGGGTAACGGTACGCTAAGCATTGAGAAAAACCAACTGCATGGGCTGTCTCTCTTCGAAACAATATTTATCATAACTTTCGTGATATTATCCTCTTAGTGAGTATCTTTTGCTGAGTTTGGAAACAAATAGCTGAAAAGAGCGCATAAAACTGGCATTCTTCTGCCACTAGACCAATACTAAATGGAGCGATGCTTAATTCTCAGGTATTGGTGTTAAATCGATTCTATCAACCCGTAAACGTAGTCAACGTGCGTAGAGCTTTGTGCATGTTCTACGTGGGTGTGGCGCATGCATTAGATGAGGAGTACCAACTCTTTGATTTTGATAGCTGGAGAGAATTGAGTGAAGAGATGAGTGGAGATTCTATCAATTCAGCTTCATGTATTATCAAGGTCCCTCGAATTATAGTATTGCAGGCCTGCGACCGTATGCCCATTGGTCGTGTGAGATTCTCGCGACGGAACATCTTTATGCGCGATGATGATACCTGCCAATATTGTGGTCAGCGTTTCTCTAGAAAGTTGCTGAGTTTGGACCACGTTATTCCGCGCAGTCAGTGTGGTAAAACTCATTGGACCAATATTGTAGCTTCTTGTATTCCATGTAATTCGAAAAAGGGAGGTCGGACTCCTAGTCAAGCAAAGATGAGGTTGCTTAAGGAACCCAAAGAACCGTCTTGGAGTGAATTGCGAAATCTGATTGGGCCTCGACTGCTTTACAAGCAGTGGCTGCCTTTTTTTAATCCCATAGATGCTGCTTATTGGAATACCGAGTTAGCTAGTGACTAACTGTGCCTTGGAGAGCAGGAACTAACATAAGAGGAGCTTTGGGTGACTAGAATACAAGGCTCGTTTTGATTATGTGTCAAATAATACCTTGGTATTCAACTCGTTTTCCGAGTGGGCAATAACCAGTGCACCGCAAGAATCGCTCCACACGTTTGTCATTGTTCGGCACATATCGAGTACTCGATCCACTGCCCAAACAAGCGCGGTGTATTCCAACGGTAAATTAACGGCATTGAGAATAATGACCATCATCACCAAGCCCGCATGGGGAATACCCGCGGCACCTATGCTTACGGCTAGGGCCAAAAGCACAACTATGATTTGAGCTCCTATTGTTAGTGGTGCGAATTCAGGGTGAGTCGCAGCATGTACTTGTGCTATGAAAATAACAGTAACACACTCAAAAAGAGCCGTCCCATCCATATTCACCGTCGCCCCTAAGGGAAGAACAAAAGAAGTTATGCGATTTGATACACCGGCTTGTTTGTTAGCATTCTCCATGGTGACGGCTAATGTTCCGGCGCTGGATGCGGTGGAGAAGGCGGTAAGTAGAGCGGGGCTCATGGCATTCATATATTTATACGGGTTCTTTTTTGTTAGACTCCACGTATACAATGGTATGATTACGAAAAAATGAATACACAATGCCACTGCCACGGTGAGAACAAAACCAAGCAGGCTCAAGAAAATCTTGGGTCCGCTAGTTGCCACAGTAAAACCGACGAGGGCTGCAATTCCAATTGGGGCAAGGGAAATAACGAATTGGGTCATGCGCATCATGACTTCGCAGCCTGTTTCCATAATATGGGTCATGGCTCTGCGTTTGTTCTTTTCAATTCCGGTTAGAAATACTCCGAAAAAGATAGAAAAGAGAATGATACCGAACATGTCAAAACTAGCGGCCGACTGAAAAACGTTGGAGGGAACCATATTCACGACTACATCCCAAAATGACCCAGGAGGATGAGCCTCGCGTCCAGCGGTGGGAATAATGATATTGGTTCCTACACCGGGAGCTATGAGATTGACACAAAGAAGTCCGGTAACAACGGCCATGAAGCTGGTCGAGAGGTACCATCCAGCCGTTCTTAGCCCTATACGACCGACATTACCAGCGCCGCCCATCCCTAGAATACCGACGACCAGTGAGAAGAATACGAGTGGAATGACCACCATTTTCAAGAGGTTCATGAAAATACGGGCTACTCCATTAAGAGCGCCTCCGATGACGGTGCCTTTGACTGTTTTGGCCAATGCGTCCGACAGTTCTTTTCCTCGAGCATGGAGGTCGGTTTCCGAATAGTTCGCTCCTAAAACTGAGTGCCTTACTTCTTCAATATGTGCTTGGTTGATGATAGTGCCGACGACAACGCCAAGGGCGATTCCAAGTAAAACCCACCAGTGGGTTTTGGACGTATGCATGGTTAGAAATCCTTTTTTATTGACTCCAATGATGTCCGTCTCTCGCAGGTGCAAGCGACGGAGCGTTCATAACGGTATCCTTGGTACTTCGCAATCTGTAGTGAGGTTTGAGTTCTTACTCTGCGGGAGATACTTGTATTTCGGCTGTGGCTGAGCAGGAAGTAGCTGCTGAATCGCAATCAGCCCCTTGACATGAGAAAGCTGTAGTCCAATCGATTACGAGGGATGTTGAACTTTGAATGGTGCCTGTCGCGGTTATTGTGACTACCATTGTTATATCTTGGCCGTCCTCACCCGGAAACTCCCACGTTAGGGGGCCACATGAGAAACTGTCCCCTGAGGTGAGGCAGGTAAGGGTGCCTTGAGCTGAAGTATCAATGAGCAGCTCGAAAGACGTCTGCGAATTGTGGGAGACATTCATAGCGGTGGGGGCAAAAGTGTCTTCTTGGGGATCGGGACAGGTATTTGTGCCGGCGGTAACCGAGTTGGTGGTCCAAGCTCCTATCTGCGGAAGGCCCGAAGGGGGTGCTGAGATATTGCCTTCTGAAGAGGTATCGACCCCATCTTCACGGTCATTTGAATCGCTTGGGGGCCAAGTGGGGAGTTGCGGAGCTGCGCTAAAGTCCGGTCCCGAACCTAGATTGGGGGCCACAAATGTGTCGGGACTGCTTTGTCCACGGTTGGTGTTCCCCCGGTCTGCACCACAGGCGCAGAGGAAAAAACAAAGGAGAGTGAAGGGGATATTTTGCATTGTTTGTCCTTTAATTCTGGGTGGTTGCTCATAAACGACTGCGTAGAGCTTGATGTTGTCGTGCACCTATGGGGGACAAGCTGGAGGGGCGTTTTCTCTGCCCCCGACGCCCCAAGATTAATATCATTGACGGTTTTGGGCGGCAATCCGTCCTGGGAGATTTTCTCGGATAGATCGAGCGGCTGAATAATCTTAACTCTTCGAATTCTGGCCTGAATTGACACGACGGATTCCTTGCCGTATCAGCCAGAGCTCTATGGAAAAGCCGATTGATCAGTGTCCCTTGATTCCGTCTAAGGAGTTAGAAGGGAAGAGTATTTTGTTGACAGGAACGACTGGTTTTGTCGGAAAAGTCGTTTTGTCGATGCTCCTAAAGAATTATCCTAGGGTTGGAAAGATATACGCTTTGATTCGGCCGGGGATTCAAGCAAAATCAAAAGAGAGGTTTTTGAAGAGTGTGATTCCGTCCCCCGCTTTGGATCCCATTCGCGACTTGTATGGCGACGATTTGGCGGATTTTCTTTCGCGAAAAGTTTTTCCGATTGATGGAAATATTGTCAAAGATCATTGTGGTATTTCGACCGAAGATTTTTCCCTCCTGGAAGAAGATGGACTTGATGTCATTATCAATAGTGCCGGCTTGGTGGATTTTGATCCATCGATTGACCAAGCCTTAGGAATCAATGCGTCTGGAGCTGAGAATGTAGTCGCTTTGGCCCAACGTCTGGGAGCAGGTTTGGTTCATATTTCGACCTGTTACGTTAATGGAAATCGTCCCGGTGATATCGCCGAAGACGACACCGTTCTTGGATATTTTCCCAATAAATCCAAGATGCCCGGGGAACTCTTCGATCATCGTGCCGAAATACGTATTTTGGGCGAACTCGCCCAAGAGATTCGAAAGAGAGTTGATGACCCCTTAGAGCAGTCTCGCTTTCGGGCGCGCGCAATCGAAATGCTGGAGGCTGATGGTCGAAACTCTGAAGATGGGAAAGCGCTCAAGTCGGCACTGCTTCGTCAACGTAAAATGTGGGTGACTTCTGAGCTTAAGCGAATCGGAATGGAGCGCGCCCAATCTTGGGGCTGGCAAAATACCTATACCTATACCAAGTCTATTGGGGAGCAAATTATTGCCGAGGCGCGAAATGACGGACTTAGAGCCTGTATTGTAAGGCCCTCCATTGTCGAAAGTGCGCTGACTTTTCCGTTTCCTGGTTGGAATGAAGGTTTTACTACTACGGCTCCATTGATCCTTTTGGCCAGGCAAGGCTTGCGTGATTTTCCGTACGCTGAGAATCTGGTTCTCGATATCATTCCCGTCGATATGGTCGCAGCGACCATTATATCGGCCACATGCTCCATCTTGGCGGGTCAGAACAAATTTGTTTATCAAGTCGCATCTGGGGCAGCCAATCCACTTACAATTAAAAAGGCGATCGAGTTTACGGGCTTTGGCGTGAGAGATTACGCTATCAGGACCGAGCAAAAAGGCTTTAAGGGTTTCATGCTGCGCAATCATGAAATGCAACCCATTAGCGAAACCAATTACTTTCGGAGGGGCATACCGAAATATAGGGAAATTGCTAGCAGTGTGATGGGCCTTCTTAACAAAGTTGGAGACCGTAAATTGGGGTGGGCTCGTGGGGTGGTGGAGTCGATCTCTGAGTTTGTGGACGACGTTGAAGAGGAGAGTGCTAAGGTCGAAGCCGTAATGAAGCTCTTTTTACCCTTTGTTGCTGGGACGGCCTTTGTTTTTCGGTCCGACAATTCACAAGAACTCTATACGAGCCTTCCTCAAGCCGAGCGAGGGAATCTGGTTTTTGACCCCTCAGCTTATTTATGGCGTGACTACTTCAGTAAAGTGCATGTGCCCGGCCTGGAGAAATGGGTTTTGCCGAAACTTGAAGCGGATCTAGAGAACCCACCGAAACATGACCACACTTTTAGGAGCTTGAGTGAGCTACTGAATGAGGCAACTCACAAACATCGCCACCAGGTGGCGTTGAGCTTTTTCACTGCAACCGGGATTGAGCACCTAACGTTTGGTGAGGTTGGAGTTCTAACAAAACGGGTAGCGGGGTTCTTGCGGGCAGCAGGAGCCCAGACGAATGATCGAATTGTACTGGTAGGTGAGAATCGCCCTGAATGGGTTGCAACCTATTTCGGGATTCAGTGGGCAGGACTGAGTGCAGTC
>CAXGXL010000264.1:0-5713 GCA_964013555.1 uncultured bacterium | reverse complement strand
CAAGCCTCACCGCCCACGCTCTCACACGTACCCGACGAAGGAAAGCTCTACCCCCTGCTCGAGAGCTTCGAAAAACAAGTCATCGAGCGGCGGCTCGCTCGATGCAATGGCAAGGTGTCCCAAGCCGCCGAAGCCCTTGGCTTAGAGCGTAGCCATTTGTACAAGAAAATTCGGCAATTAGGCATTAACCGCCCCTAAAGGCCGGGTTTAGCAGCGGTTTTATCCTTCCTTGATGGGCAAACCCAACACCCCCCAAACTACAGGCCTCCTTAAAATACCTAATAAATAGGGTTTTCTCTTTGCGTTTAATGCACTATGCAGCAATTGAGTCCTCCCTAAGAGCCCACCCTAGCTCGCCAGCAGATGCTCCCAGTTCCCACCTATCCGCGGGGTCTGAGGCGTTAAATCACACATGAAATGAGACGGTTCGAATGAACTACTCCATCGCAGAACTTTCGGTGCTCTGTGTTCCCATGATTGTCGCGGGCATTTTGCATATGGTGTTTATCAAACTCCCCGTCCTTGGCGCACTCCACGCCCCCATGGACGGAGGCAGCACCCTCCGGGACGGAAAACGGCTCTTCGGAGATAACAAAACCTGGAAAGGCTTTATTGGAATGCCCATCGGCGGGCTTATTGGTTTTGGGTTGCACGGCCTCTTTTACGAACACTTTGAAGTGGTTCAGAAATGGACCGTCCTGGACTATTCCAACGTGGGTCTCTTTCAGAACTACTGGCTTCTCGGGGCCTTTTTCGGCCTTGGCTATATCCTTGCGGAATTACCCAATAGCTTTATCAAACGGCGAATAAATATTGCTCCGGGCACCAACAAAAAAGGGCCGATAGGAAAATTATTCTTGGTCGTGGACCAACTTGATTCCGCATTTGGGTGCGCTCTCGTTTTTGCCTTGGTGATTCCAATGACCGGTTTGGATTTCCTTATGCTCACGATGGTCGGCGGTATCTTTCACTACGTCTTTGCGGTCTTACTCTATTTTGTGGGCCTAAAAAAACAAATGGGTTAAATCCAAGTGGCCCAATTGCCCTGAAAAGATAACAAATGTCTGCAATCGAAATTGAACTCTACAACCGACACACCCAATGCCTAGAAGAAGAAGTGGTGTTCGAGAAGTGGTTTATGGACTTTTTCTATGGCACTCCTTTTGGGCTGTGGCTCTGCGAACACTTTATAAACAAGCCGTGGTTTACCAAATTAATGAGCCGGCAAAAACACCAATCCAAAAGCAAAAACTCCATCGAAAAGTTCATTACGCAATACAATATCAACGTTGACGAAATTCGAGACCCTATCGATAGCTTTGCCACCTTCAACGACTTTTTCATTCGCGAGCTGGTAGATGGAGCCAGGCCCATCGACCCACACCCTAGCCACCTCATTTCGCCCGCCGACGGACGAATACTCCATTACCCAATCTGCTCGGATCAAGTCATTCCAGTTAAAGGCACCCACTTTGAGCTAGCTAGCCTCCTTCAGAACAAAGAATTGACCGAACTCTACCACGGGGGCGATTGCATCGTCGTGCGGCTTGCCCCCGCTGATTACCACCGGTTTGGGTATATCGATTCGGGCCACCACGACGGCCACCAATCAATCAATGGTTTTCTCCATTCAGTTAGCCCTTATGCCCTGAGACACAACCTCAAAGTATTCACTGAAAATCAACGAGAGTTGTGTGTATTGCACACCCAGAATTTTGGAAAAGTCGCCCACATCGATGTTGGTGCCTTGTTGGTCGGAAAAATAATCCAACACCACCCCCAAGGCGGGCGCTTTCAAAAAGGGGCGCAAAAAGGCTATTTTGAATTTGGGGGTTCTACCGTTATTCTCTTATTTGAACCCAACACCATTGAGGTCGACCAAGACATCCGCGACTATTCCCAACAGGGTATTGAAACCATCGTTCAATACGGCACCAAAATCGGGACCAAGCTTTAATCGCAATCTAGCTCGTCGACCAGATCCGCCTCTTTGTTAAAATCAGAGAAGAAATCATTCACCTCGGTATCATTGCACTCGGTGTCGCATTGCTTGAACATCTGGTCGTAGTTCTCACACCCAGCGCCATTGTCACCGCCCGCCCGAAGTTGACAATCCATGCACCGGCTGACTTCGTCTTGAACCGCGTAAGAGAGTTGGTCGAATTCCTTATTGCAGGCCGAAAAACACTTCACCTCTGCCTCGTCTTTACCGCTCTCCCATTTGCAATCCAAACGAATCAAAGACCCTACGATGGAGTTCTCGGTTTCTTCGGGAAAGCACTGCACATGACGCTGACAGTATTGTTCACATTTGGTCTGGCACCCGGCGGAGCCTAGAGCACAAAGTACCAAAACGGCTAAATAGGTTCGAATTAACATTTGCTCTCCATTTTTCTATTCTGGGCGTTCCTATGACCAACTCGCCCCGATTTGACAACAAGTATCGCCCCAAAGGCAGAAAAAGTGCTTTAAAATTAAGGCAGAAGCAAAATTTATCCAAGCCCTGGACAAACCCTCGTTTCTCCTTAAGATAGTGAAATCCCGACAAGAATTGAATTCGTGAATTGCATCCGCCCAAGACGCGGTCTATGAATTCGTCTTCGAACCCAGCCTTTAGATGGAGAATTGAAATGGGCCTTTTCGACAAAATTCGCGGTGAATTTGTAGATATTATTGAATGGTTAGACGACACCAACCGAACCTTGGTTTGGCGATTTCCTCGGTACCACAACCAAATCAAAAACGGCGCACAACTAATAGTGCGCCCTGGACAGCTCGCTATTTTTGTTCGCCAAGGTGAATTGGCCGATATTTTTGAACCCGGCCAACACACCCTCGACACCAATAACCTCCCCCTACTGAGCACACTCGCAGGGTGGAAGCATGGCTTTGACAGTCCTTTTAAGGCCGAGGTTTACTTCGTTAGTACCCGGCAAATCACAGATCTGAAATGGGGCACCCCCAATCCGGTTATGATGCGAGATGCTGATTTTGGCCCGGTTCGCCTTCGGGCTTTTGGGACCTATGCATTAAAGGCCCTCGATCCAAAGATTATTCTCAAAGAACTTGTGGGTACCGACGGCAACTTCTCTGCCGATGAGCTAACTGAACTTGTTCGCTCCATTATCATTAGCTCGTTTTGCGACACCCTGGGCGAAGCCAAGATCCCCGCCCTTGATCTCGCCGCCAAATATCGCGAACTAGGTGAAGAAACCCGCAAAGAAGTCTGCGAACGAGTCGACGACGAATACGGCCTTGAAATAACCCAGCTCAACATCGTTAACATCTCACTTCCGCCCGAGGTAGAAAAAGCCATCGACCAGCGCTCAAGCATGAGCGCCATTGGCGACATGCAAACGTTTCAGCAATACCAAATGGCAAATGCCATGACGGCTGCTGCTAACAACCCTGCGGGGGGCGGCGCTTCAGACGGAATGGGTCTTGCGATGGGCATGGCCATGGCCAATCAAATGATGGGCATGAATCAACCGCCGGCTGCGGGGGGTGCCGCCGTGCCTCCACCGCCCCCAAGTGGCCCCATGTTTCACGTCTCAACCAACGGACAGACCCAAGGGCCGTTCAACATGCAGCAGATGGCGTCAGGGGTTTCTCAAGGACAAATCACCCCAGAGACCATGGTGTGGTCCCAGGGGATGTCGGGCTGGCTTCCAGCAAGTCAAGTTCCACAGCTTGCTAATTGCTTCGGAGCAACTCCACCGCCGCCTCCCCCACCGCCAGCTAGCTAGCTTTTTTGTGGGGCCCCGTGCCCCAATCTCCCTCTCGTCACCCCAACCTTGTCAGGGACTTTCTATGAGCCTCGAAACCTCCGCTGCCGAGCAATCTACTTCTGGTGCCGCTCCCAAAACCTTTCCCTGCGAGAGTTGTGGGGCAGATCTGGAATTCAATATTGGTGCGCAACAACTCAAATGTCCTTATTGTAGTTTTGAAAAACAAATTGCACTAGAAGACGACGCTAGCGTTGAAGAGCAAGACCTAGAAGGGATGCTTTCAAAACAGGCTAGCCTTCGAAAGCACCCCCCGACCGAGGCAGACCACGTCATCAGTTGCACGACCTGCGCAGCCGAGGTGGTTTTTGATAAAACCGTCATCAGCTCAGAATGCCCTTATTGCGGGTCCCCGGTTCAATCAACCCAGGGCAAGATCCAAGAGAATAAAATCCCCCCCGATGCTGTCTTACCCTTTTTGGTAGAAAAATCATCAGCCAACGAAAACCTAAAGAAATGGGTAGCTAGCCGCTGGTTTGCACCTAACGAGTTTAAAAGACGCGGAGTCGATGGCGCTTTTAATGGGCTCTACCTTCCCCATTGGACCTTTGACGCCATGACCTACTGCAAGTGGAAAGGCGAGCGCGGTGACCATTACTACGTAAAAAACAGCGATGGCGAAAAGGTGCGCAAAACCAAATGGCGACGGGTGCGAGGTAGCTTTCAGCGTTTTTTTGACGACACCCTCGTTTGCGCCGCCCGCGATGCGAAGCGCGCACTTATGGAAAAGCTAGAGCCGTGGCCCCTAGAAAAGCTACTCCCCTTTAATCAAGAATCACTCGCGGGATACATGGCAATGACCTACGAGGTTGATTTGCCCGAGGGGTTTTCTCTTGGCAAAACCCGCATGGAAGATAGCCTGCGTCAGGATGTTCGCCGGCGCATTGGCGGCGATAAGCAGCGCATCTCGTCTATGGATGTTCGCTACGATGCCCTGACCTTCAAGAACGTTCTTTTACCGGTGTGGATGCTTGCCTATCGCTACAAAGACAAAAGTTATCAATTGGTGGTCAATGCTTGCACGGGCGAAGTTCAAGGGGAGCGCCCCTGGAGTTGGGTAAAAATTACCGCGGCGGCCTTCGTGGGGTTGTGCGCCCTGGGAGCCCTAGCCTGGCTCAAAAACCAAGGTTCGTAAAAGCTCAACTCCACACACAACCTCGCTTTTCTTGGGTCCCGAGACCGCCTCAATCGGGCCCCATTTCCCCCGTAAAACATGGTATACTTCTGCAGAATTCTGCTGTATAAACCACTGTGCTTAACTCTTCTTTTCCTAGAGTAGTCACAGCCCAAATGGGGGCGACTGGCTTCGACGGGGATTCGGACGTGTTAAGGAGCGTGCCTCGGGTGGATGTGTCACCGAGTTAAAAAGGCGTATCAATTGTTAAATGCCAACTCTGATGTTGAGCTCGCTCTAGCAGCCTAAACAGCTAGCTAGGCGCGTCGGTCCTCGGTTCTGTCCGTGGTTGAGGGTCACCGGCGCCAAATCAGCGGACTGGGTTTAGGATGGTGCTTGAGCGTCCTAAACTGAGACACACTGAAGCTAGCTTTTGGTAGAGCCTGTCGCTGGGCGAGACCAAGAGTTAAATAAATCAGCGACTACGCACGTAGGGCCTTGCATGAAAGGTTCTCGGACGCGGGTTCGATTCCCGCCGCCTCCACCAAACGGGCTTTGAGGACTGTCCGGCACAGTCCAACAAAGCCCAAACTCTGATAAAATACCGGCAACTAGCCAACAAACCATCACCGACCATCATGATTCGGCCGCAGCCAAGCCTTCGTGGGGCACATATGGGGGGGCACCTGGCCTAACTCTAAATAGAGATGCCCCCACATGCCCCTGATTCTACGTGCCCCTTGACGTTAGTCAGCTTAGGCCCATTGTAGATTTCCCACCGCGTCAACTTGGCTTGGCGTATGTCCCTAAGCTC
>CAXGXL010000263.1:0-5716 GCA_964013555.1 uncultured bacterium | reverse complement strand
GCTGGGGTTTTCTACACTAAAAGGAAGGTGTTCACCGATGGCATCGTCCAATGCGAATGCACCTGACTCAAACAATTGCATCAAAGCCACTGAGGTGACGGTCTTGGAAATACTAGCCAGTAAAAAACTGTGACCGAATTGAACTTTCGATTGGGTTTCGAGGTTGGCATAGCCATACGACTTAGCCCATTGGACATCGCCTTGCTTGACGATTGCGATTTGCATGCCCGGGACTTTTAAATCCGCCATAAATTGGTGGACTGTAGCATCGATCGTCTCATTGTCGGGAAAGCAAAGTAACCTCCCTGATTGCTGAGAAGCATCCCCTGAATATCCATCGGCGCATTCGCCACAATCGACACCACTGTAGCCTTGTTGACAGCGATTTTGCTCTGGAGATTTGATGTATGCTGCGATTGATTTTTTAGCGAAGCGCTTTGAACAGGAGAACTCAAGGGATGTTTTGAGCCGGCATGCTTTTGCGGCATTGGGTTTTACCACATAGGCAACACAGCTCTCGCCCTCAAGGTCGCATTGAGTTGCGCAAAATCGTTCACAATCGTCGGTGGCTTTGCAAGAATATGCGGCGCGCCCATTCTTGGTTGCATTTGTTTGCAAGTGATAACCCGGAATATTGCACCCGCTTAGCTCGTAGTATCCGTAGTTATTGCGTTCAAAAGACGACCACGGTGTATTACCCTGGCCACCGTAGGTATGAGTTGTTTGCGCGTAGGCCAACTGGCCCGTCGCGAGAGCTACGAAGAGGGCTACGTGAACGAAAGGCAGGTAGAGTTGATAGGTTAGTGCGCGTGACTTAGTATATCCCATAATATATTCCATACGATTTAGAAGAGTGAATATTTGCACATAGCCTATACAAGCGTGGTGCGACTCCATCTATCGAAGGAATGTATTACTTTTGTATGCTGGGGCTAGGCCGAATAATCTTGTGAAAAAGGTATCTGAACTATAGTGGTTCTCTTATTATTGTCTTCAACCGGTCTATCCCTAACTAACCAATTAAGCATCTCAGGCGAAGAGTGTTATAATGTATTGCCCTAAATGGCTTCTGCGATAACGAAGAAAGATTTAGGGGATAGGTACCTGGATTAATTTGCAACACAATAAGCTACGGTGATTCGCGAAGTTGCTTCATCACTGCCGGTGATGGTGAAATTCATAAGCCATGTACCCGGCATAATCAGGTCAAAGGGTCCCAATTGGAAGACACCCGACACGTCACCGGCGGCTCCCAAAAAAAGAGGGGGAAAGGTGCCGTGTCCGTGTTCAGGCATGGTAGGCTCGAGTACCAGTTTCGCATCAGAGACAGGATTGCCTGCATTGTCCTTCAGGTTGACAGTCCAAGAATTATCACCACGACCAATTGGGTTGGGTTCACTGGAATCAATTGTCAAAAAATACCTCCCATCCTCACTGGTCAATGTACTGCCCAGCTCGAATGAACGCGTTTGCTGCGAATCATCGCAGAGATCTCCGTCGTCGTGGGTGGAATGGTCATGGCCGCATCCCGCCAAAACAATTAACGCGGGCAATATAACTCCAAATAGTTTCATAAGAGGCTCCTTCGCGCGACGGGTCATAACATTGTAGCTCCGTTTGACCACGACAAATCGCGAAATCTGAAGCGAAAAATTTCAAGAACTCCGGCAGAAACGGAACTGATTCGGTAAACCAGCCTCCCTTGGGGTTGCTTCTAATCGCTTGGTTCCCTTCTTCATGCCTCGCCGCTTGCAATACGACGGCCGGGTCTCCTAAGTAAGACAACTGGTCCTACCGATCTTCTCTTATTGCCTTGCACGATGGTCTCCCTGACAAATTAGATTTAGGCAATTTTACTTACCGCTTCACTATTGACTGACTACTGACCAACCGATAGCACACGTTCGCCTATAAAGATTGAGGGAGAGAAAACAAATGAAGTACCAAGTTAGAACTCTAAGCCTTGCAATCGTCGCACTCAGCTTTTCCACCACTATGGGAGGTTGCGGTACCGAAGCCACTGAAGACCCTAATGCACCAACTTCCATTAGTGAAGACGCAACTCAGCCCGAAGCCACCGAAACGCTACCCGAAGATGCGATAAAACGTGGTAATGCTGAACTCTTCGGAGCAGCGCTGACGGACGACGCCGAATTCGTCGCATTCGACGACCTTATAGCCAACCCCGATGGTTATGTAGACCGCACTATCCAAACCGAGGGCATATCCCGAAATGTATGCCAGCGACGTGGCTGCTGGATGGAGCTCCGATCGCTAACGGAATCAGACAGCGAGAGCATCACCGTGAAATTCTTGAACTATGGTTTCTTCGTTCCCCTCGACTCGCGTGGGGCTATTGCACGAATTGAAGGTATTGCCGCCGCACAGACGCTCTCGGCGGAGGAAGTAGAAGAACTCATTGCCGAAGGCTACGATCCGGGAATTCTAAATGAGGACGGTACTGCCACCATGGTAACCTTCATCGCTTCCGGAGTAGAGATGTGGAATCGCAACGAAGATTGAGTTTCCCTAGATCGACTTGGCTAGGCTGCACGTGCGTTGCACTCGCACTTACGGCCTGCAATGGTGCCGAACCTCAGGCCGAAACAAGCAACGTCGTGCGAGGAATAGACCCTTTTTGTGAAACCCGGCCCAAGTTTGAGTTCTGCGAAGACTTCGATACGAAAGAGTTACCCGGCGCTTTTGGAGAGCAACAAA
Source organism: uncultured bacterium (assembly GCA_964013555.1). Lineage (GTDB taxonomy): Bacteria > Myxococcota > XYA12-FULL-58-9 > XYA12-FULL-58-9 > JABJBS01 > CAXGXL01. The sequence goes on along the minus strand of CAXGXL010000263.1, from coordinate 2,998 downwards.
AAGACTTGAGCACTATGACACTAGAGAGCAGTGAAGCATCTTCCGCGCCTCACTCGCTCCTAGTTACGGTGGAGTCAGGCGGACACGGCGAGTTGAGGCATGCATTTGAGCCTGGAGAGAAACTGCGCCTCTTTGGAATGCTCTTCGTTCCCGAACTCGGCAGAGGCGACATTGAAATCGGCTCCTTCGAGTTAGGCGAGTACCGAGTGGGGTTTGGAACAAGCCAAGACGGCAGTCTATGGGCCTACGAAGGTGAGCAGCGAGTCGCTGGGAATGGTTCACTTCCAATCGGAAGGTGGGCCTCATTTCGATGGGACGTCAATCTCTACGGCGACGGCACCGGCACCGCCAATTTACGATTTGGTAATGATGTCATCGTCGAAATCGATGAACTGAGCCCGCCCATTGATTCAGATGCTTCCCCTACTGCGACGGTGGGCTTGTCCGCGGCAACCGGCCCATGGGCGATGCACTTCGACAACCTCACTGTATCCGTCAAGGACCCTGCCCAGTGAAGGTAACGTGGCCAAAGAAGTTTCTAGCCGCGCTCGTCTTCTTAGGGCTCAGCATCTATTCTTGCAACCAGGCCACAGACAAGTCAGCCGAGGCTACAAACGGGGACGGTGTTCTCCTACCGAACGGGACGGTTTTCACTCGGGCGTCGCTGCTCACAGCGTGGGGGGAATGCATTGTCAGCGAGGTCGAAAACTTTGAGGAACAAAGTCGCGCCTTTGCCGCAACTGCGGCAGCCTCCATCACCGATCCGAGTGAGCAAGACAGCGTGAAGCAAGCATGGAAAAGAACCATTGACGCGTGGCAAGAGCTCGAAGTCATGCAGGTGGGTCCAGCTGCAATGAGCACCCAACCTGGCGGCCAGGGTTGGCGTGAAGCAATCTACGCTTGGCCGGTGCACACTCACTGTCCGGTCGACCGAAATTTGGTATCGGAAGCCTACACCAACCCCACCGAGGTGAAATTCACTGAAAATGGGCTCTGGGCTACGGAGTACCTGCTCTTCTACTCAGGTGGTGACAATACCTGTGCATTAGACGACGAAATCAACAGCAGTGGCTCCTGGAACGCTTTAGATGACGATACCCTAAGCTTGAGAAGAGCTAGGTATGCTTCCTTCACAGCAAAAACCGTCGCCACAGCTGCAGCCGGTCTGCTCAACGCATGGGCACCGACGGGAGAAAACTTTTTGGCAGAACTCGCTCAGGCCGGCGACGGCAGTCGAACCTATAGAAAAAAGCGGGTCGCAATCAACGCAGTGAGCGATGCACTATTTTACGTCGAGGGAATCACAAAGGATAGAAAACTTGCCCGGCCCCTTGGTATCATTGATTGCGAGCAAGAGTACTGCACAGAACTAGTCGAGTCGAAGTACGGGCGTCGTTCGAAAGAACATTTGCGTAACAACCTTCTTGGCTTTCGCAAGCTATTTACCGGCTGCGGAAAGGATAACGAGGGACTGGGATTTGACGACTTGCTCTTTGCCATGGGACATACCGATCTAGCCGAAGAGATCAATCAAGCCGCTCTTGCCACCCTTGATGCCATTGACGCTATCGATGCAGCTGATCTCGTCACCGCCCTAGAGGAAGATAGGCAGGGTGTCCTTGAGGTACACAACGCACTTAGTGAGTTAACCGATTTACTGCGATCCGAATTCCTCGCGGCGCTAAGCCTCGAGATTCCCCAGATGGTCCAAGGCGATAATGACTAGCGCTCTCGACGGGCTCTTGAAACTCGGAGAGCGTTTAATCTCAGCGCTTCTTACCCCCGCCACTTTCCTGCATGACCCCTCCAAAAGAGTGTTCTGGGGCTACTTACTTGTAAGCCTCCTCATAGCCGGATTGGTTCTGGCGATTCAAGATCGAAAAAAATGGGCCAGCCGGCTTTACAATCAGCTCTTATCGCCTAACCTTTGGCTTCACCCGTCGTCTTTGCTCGACATGAAACTCATGGTCGCCAAGTCGCTCGTAAGAGTTTTGCTCTTCGTCCCTTGGCTTATATCGAGCTACGCGTTTGCCACCGGAGTCCTTAAAGCTCTAAACGAATACCTCGGCCCGGCTGGTTCGAGCTCAATCAGGGAGCCATTGGTAGCCCTACTTTACACAGTAGTGCTCTTTTTAAGTTCGGACTTCAGTCGCTATCTACTCCACCGACTCTGCCACCGAGTACCGCTTCTGTGGCAATTTCACCAGGTACACCACTCTGCGGAGGTTATGACCCCACTGACACTCTACCGCAGCCACCCTGTGGAAAACCTGCTCTTTATTCTTCGAGGTGTGGTGGTCACCGGCGTGGTAACCGGCGTGTTTTTCTACCTCTTTGGCGCCCACGCAATTCAGCATCAAATTCTAGGGGTCAACATTCTGGGGTTACTCTTCAACATGCTCGGTGCAAATTTGCGTCATAGCAACGTATGGGTATCCTATGGTTCTATAATCGAGCACGTATTTTTCAGCCCTGCCCAACATCAAATTCACCATAGCGTTCATCCACGACACCACGACACCAACTACGGTTCCTGTCTGGCCATTTGGGATTGGCTTGGAGGCTCACTGCGACTCGCCGAAGAGCAAAGCAGTTTGCGTTTTGGGTTGTCTGCCCAAGAATCCAACCATGATCCGCACACCCTGAGTTCTGCGCTAGTTGGTCCCGTCCGAGCGTGCTGGCGGCTTGCCGCAGGGCACTTGAAAAATAACTTACACAGAAACTAAAGCCGAGAGTCCCGCTAATGCCATGCAAAAGCAAAAGCAAGAATCAGCCTTTGACCGCCCCTCCGGTCAACCCACCCACCATGTGTTTCTGCAAGGCATAAAAAAGCACCATCACAGGTAGGCTTATAATCACCGCCCCGGCGGCAAAACTCCCCCATTCTGTCGTGTATTCACCGACATAACGCTGCAACGCTACGGGCAAAGTAAACAAGGCTTCATCATTGAGCAACGTTGCCGCTAGAATAAACTCATTCCAAGCGGTCATAAATGAA
>CAXGXL010000262.1:0-5731 GCA_964013555.1 uncultured bacterium | reverse complement strand
ACAATCGCAAAAGGCAGCGATTAAAATCGGGAGCCAAGCATCCAACGCCTTTGTAGACCCAATTCTCTTTTTCGGCCCTAGCTAATTCATCTAAATCAAGGAGCGTCTCCCACTGCACGGAGTCAGTTCGATAAGAGTCAAGCGACGCACGCCGCCACACACCCCTAATATTTTTTTCGTCTTGCCAAAAATTGTAGACCATCCCACCTCGAACCGAGCCGTATGGAATGCGGTCCTTGGCATTCAAAATGGACTCCGCGCTAGATAGAAACCCAGAATACCGACTGTCGGACTCAAACTCGGTGAGGGTTTCTTCGTTGCGTTGGTCGACCCAGGCTAACGCACGCGTACTCTCTATCTCCTCGAGCCACAAGAATGGATCCTCAGGTGCAAACGCTTCGGCACCAGGTCCAGGACTCGCCGCCGGTTCCTGAACCCGAGAGGTACAGCCAACGCCCAAAAGAACCAGCCATATTGGAAGAGCAAAGAGGGATCTCATCATTTTCTCCATTTATCGAATTGTAAGGTGAAGCACGGTACCCGGGCAGAAATCAGAGTGCAAGGCTTGAAAAAAAGAAAAGCTAAACCGGACGCAAAGCCTTAAAGGCTCTCAAAAAGTTCCCCCCTACGATTTTCGCGATTCGGGCGCTACTCCATTTGCGCGCTAGCATCCGAGCCACCAATAGCGGATAATCCGGCACAATATCGAGTCCTTTAGGTGGGGAGATCATCCCATCGTAGTCACTGCCAATCGACGCATGGTCTTCGCCAACCGTATCGATGATATGAGCAAGATGCTCAAGAATCATATCACCATCCTTGGGGCCAGCAGGTCGACGTAGGAAGTTCTTCTCAAAAATCACTCCGACGGTGCCTCCAGTTTCAGCTACGGCCCGAAGTTGCGCATCATCCAAATTGCGCCAGTGTGGGGCGACTCCTTCCACACCAGTATGAGTTACAAGCAGCGGCAAAGATGGGTCATGCACTTCAACCGCGTCCCAAAAGCCTTGTTTGTTTATGTGTGCCAAATCCACAAAAATTCGATTCTGATCAAGGTCTTGCACGAAATCTCGGCCAGCCTCTGTGAGGCCCTGCTTTCCTCGCCATCCCTTGAGGGGACTTGATGTAATACCATAAAGAGAATTCGTTAAGTGAATTAGCGTCACCCGAGTAATGACGTTCCCTGGAATATCACGACACCCATTCGGAGCACCCGCTAGGGAGTTTCCTCCTTGAATTGCCGGCAAACAAATGTGGTTTACCTGATTTCGCGTAGCTTCATAGTCGGCCCAATTGCTAACCAAGCCTACAACTCCCTTTGACGAATCCACTTGGGTCGACAACAACTCTATATTCTTTAGCAAAGCTCTCCATCTGGACTTTGGAGATTTAAATGGATTCGTTGTAATCGACCACATGGCGGCTTTAAGACCATTTTCAATCGCGCGAGGAAAATCAAGATGCCCCATAAACCGCCCCCCAGTTAGGGTGCGTTTGTGCTCCTTATTGAGGTCATAGCCAAACAAACGGTGGGGTATCATTCCATCCACGTGCAAGTCCACTAGGTCATTCTCTTGAAGAAGTTGGCAAGCATCGTGTCTTAAAATAGAATCCATCAGCATCCCTATCCCTATTTCTGCACTCAAGAGTCAACTCTAGTACCTGCAACCTCGGTCCTCGACAAGAGAGGCATTTTCGATTACCTTACCAAGTTTTGACTCAGAGGATCACGACTTGGAAGCCCACTACACAGATTGGCTGCACCTAATATTGAGATGGGCCCATTTCATAACTGGCGCAGCCTGGATTGGAACCTCCTTTTATTTCAATTGGCTCAATCATAGCATGCGCCAGCCATTAGATAGAATAGAGGGCGTATCCGGTCAGCTTTTCTCGATCCACGGAGGTAAATTTTACGAAGTTCGTGCTTATACAGGTGCTCCTAAGGTGCTGCCCTCAACGCTTCATTGGTTCAAATGGGAAGCATATTTTACGTGGCTCACCGGGTTCTCCCTACTCTGCGTCGTATACTACCTGAATCCTGATTACTATCTTATCAGCAAAAACAGCGCCGACCTGAGCCATATGCAGGCGATTTTACTCAGCCTTGGTAGTTTAGCTGGAGCCTGGCTATGCTACGACTATCTATGCCGCGCACTCTCTAAATCCCCGGTCCTGCTCGCCTCGATCGGTTTTGTGGCAATCACGTTAGCTGCTTACGGCCTGTGCCAGGTATTTAGTAGCCGAGCGGCCTATATCCACATCGGCGCTATGACGGGCACCATCATGGCCGCAAATGTTTTTTTTGTCATCATTCCCGGCCAACGTGCAATGGTAGATGCAATGTTGGCAGGCGAGCCACCGGACATTAGCAAAGGCAAGCAAGGCGCCTTGCGTTCCCTTCACAATAATTACCTCACTCTACCAGTATTGTTTATTATGATAAGCAATCACTTCCCCATGACTTACGGGCATAGGGCAAATTGGGCAATTCTTGCAGCTATCAGTGTCCTCGGCGCTCTGACTCGCCACTATTTCAATCTAAAACACCAAGGCAGACACAAGCAATGGATTCTCCCAGCCGCCGCGGCCGGCATGGTGGCTCTAGCATTTGTAACGAAACCCGCCCCCGCAGATGGCCCCCAGAGCGATCAGCAGGTCAGTTACTCCGAGATGCACGCCGTACTCGCTCTGCGATGTATTCCATGCCACACTTCCAAACCCACCTTTCCAGGGGTACATGTACCTCCCAAAGGTATTGTCTACGATTCACCGCAAACCATCAAAGCCATGGCCGATAAAATTGCCCAAGTGGCAGTTCATTCCAAAACCATGCCCTTAGCCAATGCTACCAATATGACCGAAGAGGAACGCGAAATCCTCCGCCGTTGGATCGAGCAGGGAGCCGCGCTTCAGTAACCACGAATCGCTTGTGACGCGAAGAGATTGTTCAAAAGTAGCCAAACCACCACCGAGATCTCCACCCCAGCCCCTAAACTAAGATTTTCGCCAACTTGCTCATTGAATCCCCCGCCCTGGATTGTCTACTCGCTCAAGTTTCGCATATAAGGCGCACGTAGTTTGTCTTTGGAGTAGAAGAATATGGTATTAGAAGCCGAAAGGCTCATAAAACATTATGGAAATCACGAAGCTCTTCGAGGTTTGAACCTGGATGTGAAAGAGGGTGAGGTATTTTGTCTCCTCGGAGCCAATGGAGCCGGAAAAACCACAACGATCCAACTCTTCTTGGGCTTTATCGAACCCACAGCAGGCAGTGCCCGAATCAAGGGACTTGAAGTCAAAGACCACCCCCTCGAAACGAAACGGTATTTGGCGTATATTCCCGAAAATGTAATGCTCTATCCAAACTTAACAGGTTTGGAAAACCTGGAGTACTTCACAACACTTGCAGGATGCGCAGATCTTGATCTACCGACACTTCAAGCCACACTCCAGCGTGCGGGACTCCCCGAAGATTTCATCCACCAACCCGTAGGTGTTTATTCAAAAGGAATGCGCCAAAAGGTAGGAATCGCCATGGCGATTGCACGCCACGCTGAACTCTTGTTACTCGACGAACCCACCTCCGGCTTGGATCCCAAAGCATCCAATGAGTTTGCGCAACTCGTATGCTCCCTCCGAGATGAAGGAGTGGCTGTTCTCATGGCAACCCACGACCTTTTTCGTTCCCGAGAGATTGCTACCCGAATTGGGATTATGAAACGTGGAGAACTCGTAGCCGAATTCGCCGCATCTGAAGTCTCTCACACCGATCTCGAGCGAATCTACCTCGAGCATATGCACGACTAGGAAGCGAGTACATGTCGTTAGTTTTCAAAGTCGCTCACAAAGAAATACGAGAAATCATTCGAGATGGTCGCCTACGGCTTCTTGGACTTATTGTTGTTATTTTGAGCCTAGCTGCACTGGCTTTCGGCGCTCATCAAACCCATCGCGCTCAGGAAGCCAGAGAACACTCCAAAGAACGAGCAACACAACAATGGGAAGCCCAAGGCGAAAAAAATCCGCATGTTGCAGCCCACTATGGAACACACGTATTTGCTCCCACCAATGTTGCCACAGCCATAGATCCTGGAGTCTCAGCTTATCTTGGTCGCTCCATCAAGCTTGAAGCCCATAAACGCAACCTAGCAACTCACTCAGCAGCCCAAGACGGTGCAGACTTGGAAAGACTCGGTTCGTTTTCAGTGGCAACCGTATTACTCCAGTTGGTTCCCCTTTTGATCATCGCATTGGGTTACGGCCTGTGGAGCAGGGAGCGGGAAACAGGAACCTTGCGCCAGCTCCTAAGTACGGGTGTTGATCGCACAACCCTATTTTGGGGTAAATCCATAGCCCTAGGTCTTACCCTAGCGGCCCTCCTCGTCCCGGCTAGCTTCGTCGTTTTTGCGGTCCTTTGGACGATGGGCGGTGGTAATGCAGGAACCCTTCTTCGCCTTGGATTTTTGGTTTTTGGTTACTCCATTTACTTCACTATTTTTGGTGGACTTACCCTTGCCGCATCGGCATCGGCTTCGTCGTCCCGTGCGGCACTGGTTTTTTTGGTCGGGGTCTGGGGTTTTTTTTCATTGGTTATCCCCAAAGTGGGCACCGAATTCGCAGCCACTTTGCAACCATTGCCTAGTCAAGCACAACTCGCCAGAGAAGTCTCGGAGAGCTTGGCCAAAGGAATCAGTGGGAAAATGGAAAGGGATACTGCCATCGAAGCCATGGTTGCTGACTTAATGGCCGCCGAGGGCTTAGCGGACACGGGCATGCTGGTGCAAGGTGCCCAAATAAACGGACTTGAGCTACAGGCTGAGGCCCAGTGGGAGGACATGATATACGACCACCACATGGTCAATCTAGACAATAAGATTCAAGCTCAAGAGAACCTCATTTCGTGGGCCGGGTTTCTCTCGCCATTCATAGCCATACGCTCACTCTCATCGGGCCTTTGCGGAACTGATTTCGCTCACCACCGCTCCTTTACCGACTACGCAGAAAAATGGCGCAAAGAACTGGTCACTCAACTCAACAAAGATTTTGCAACCAATGCCGATGGCGAAGGCTGGGACTACAAAGCAAACCCCGAACTGTGGAAAAAGATTCCGCCTTTTCAATACAAAGAGCCCTCGGCGTGGTTTGCCCTCAAAACCCATGCCCTCAGCGCCCTGGCGTTGTTGGTTTGGTTGAGCCTATCTCTTTTCTTCGCAAAACGTTCAGCGATAAAGGTAAAAACTGTATGACAAGCGGTCGAGTTGTTTTTCTCTTAGAATGGCGTATTCTCCGACGAGACCGTGCGGCAATGAGCATTCTTGGCATTTTTGCGGTTTTTCTCACGATAGCCGCAATCGCTAGTGGTCGACATGCACAGGGAATTGCCGAAGGTCTGGACAAAACTCAAGTGGAGCAGACTCACCGTCTTTCCCAACTTGCTAGCAGCCTTAAAGCGTTAGAATCCAGTACTAAACCAGTCGGCGCGAAAGATCCGAGAAATACCGTCTGGATGGGTAAAGAGGGCGCTTCTCTAATGGCCCTTCTACCCCCCAGTCCCCTCGCCGCCATCGCCGTAGGGCAACGAGATCTTCACCCTCAAGCAGTTCGCGTCACAAGTGGAGTTGACCTCATCCGCGAAAAGGAAACCGAAACCCCAATGACTGGGCCCACTCGGCTTAAGACAGGAGCTTTCGATCCTGCCTTTGTCTTCGTCGTTCTATTTCCATTGGTT
>CAXGXL010000261.1:0-5749 GCA_964013555.1 uncultured bacterium | reverse complement strand
TTCGTCCGGCCGCTTTCGTGGAAGGAGTTCTTTCAGGAACTCGATCAACTGAAGATGGAACTTGGTGGGCACAAAAAAGTAGGACCGGGCGAAACTAAAGAGAATACTAACCTGATCTTCGGTATGCAATACTGCATCAATTGCAACCCCTGCAGGCGTATTTTTCAACGGTAACGCAAAAGGCATAAAGCGTTGCCCTTCGACAACCACCCTCCCGATAACGTACGCCATGCCATCCCGAAAAAAAAGTGGCTTTAAAACGGCTACGCCCGTAATAGCAGCCCCACCATACTCCCTTCTAACTTCACTAGAGAGGACCTTAGCTGCTAGCAATGACTCACCACGAAGAGCGCGAAAAGTCCCCGCCGAAACCGACTTAGACAAAATAAAAGCTAAGGCACGGCTCAGTTCCGCAGCGCTAGTCGCGATTTCAAACACCAGTGGCTTGGGGCTGAAAAGGGGTTGAATTGCAAAATCAGAATCGTAGAATTCAATTCCAGAATCCACACCCACCGTACCATGCATCCGACGGGTTACGGAGTTAAAGAACGTTTGAGCGAGTTCCCGATCGTAGCGACTATCAACAATCTCTGAAAACCGTGCCTTTGCTTCTATCCACAGGTCTTTCTCTGCCCGAAGCCTAGGGAATTCAGACAATTCCGCCATAGCGAATCGAACAAATTCTTCGTAAAGACCAAGACGTAGCTCCGCGTCTTCTTGAGCTCCACGGTAGTCGTTGTTCTCAAAGCGATGCTGCGCTCTCGAGGAGATTGCAAAAAAGGTGCTTTGATAAACCTCGAATGCATCAAAGACCTTAGAGGCAGCACAACCGCCTATATCATGAGGCGCTGGTCTTTCCGGCAAATGATGCATCTAGTTCGAAGACACGTCCTCAGCAGGCTCTGCAGCCGCTTTCTTTTTCTTTACAGGCTTAGGCGCAAGACCAGCACCGGGTTTCCAGAAGAAACGGTCCGCGGCAAGCTTTCCGTCACAGCCCTGGTTAGAACAAACCCAATAACCAGCATATGTACCCGACGATTCAAAATTTGTGCGCTCCGACTTGCACGCGGGACAATTTTCTTTTTCCATACCCAAGAAACCTACCTCTACTCAAACGTTTGCCATAAAAACACCCGTCAATCACAATTCTCGATGAAAATCTAGGCCTGCTTAGTTTCGTCATAACTCCCACTTACTAAAGACTTAAAAAAACCTAGAAATTTCCGTATTTATTCAACATAAGTTTGCCATTCCAAACTTAAACGAAACTACGAATTTTCAAACAATAGGCAAGAGTATCAACACACCAAACCGAGCGTTCTCACCAATCCCCAAGGGGGCGCCCCTTTCGATTCGAAATCAACGAAACACAGCCCCTTGCAGGCATACGCTCCCATCCACCAACGCTTCTCGATTTTCAATTCCCGCATAAGCAGAACAAAAGCCCTCTGTAGAGTCAGTGACAAACACACCAAGCCCATTAGGCGGCGCATATTTTGGCTATCCGCCCCTAACAAGGTTATGAACGCTAACAATTGGCTTGGACCAATAATTTATGTCAAAGGAAGCAATGGGAAAGCAGAGAAATCGCAACCAAGTTCTTATTTCACGGCTTGGAGGAATGTGCCTTTTGCTCCTAGGAGTCCATTCCACGGGAGATTTCTTTAACCGAAGCGCCTTTCGTTTTATTGATTCGCTGGACCTGGCATTTGACCAGTTGGGTTGGGCTTTTCTGCAGAAGTTAAGTTCTTTATCCGCTTTGTCCCATTCTACCGCTGACAAGGCATCCGAATCGCTCGCGAGGTGGGTCGACCTTTACGAAAAAGAGGTCTTGGCTGGGGCCATAGGCCTCCTAATAGAACTAAGCTGTGTCGGTCTTTTGGCCGACTTCGCCTGGGGCCACCGACCTCCAGCCCCAGAACCCGCGACACCAGCCCCCACTTTCAAAAACAAGCGCTATCGCAATATATTCAACAAGGTAGAGCCGCCACCAGAACCGCCGCCCGAGCCGTCGCATTTCCGATTTGAACCCCTGGCTATCTCCACGACAATTGCCCTATTTACGATGAGCGGCCTTTGTTTTTTGGCTCTAACTGTCGAGAACCTTCTATTCAAGATATTTGAACCCTATCCAAGTATTATCCGCTACATGGTGCCCGCAGGTGCTAGCCTTGGGGTTTTACTCGGCGTCGTCTCTTTGATTCGTTTTTTGCCCCCCATGTTACTGGGGGCTTACCGAAAATCACTTGAGCGAATATTGCCAGAATTGCGACTTCAGCTTATCTCAGCTACGGCCCCGAGGCCCCGAGGTCTCCAAAATCTCCCGCGATACATCATCTGCGACTCCAGGCGTGGGGCTGTGGTGGTTTTTACTCTTCTGCCCCTTGGGATATTGAGTCTCGTGACCTCTATACAGTTGAACGCAAGTGCAATCTGGATGAGCCTAGGCGCGATTCCATGAGAATTGACCTAACCCAACCCAAACCGCCCCCACCACCACTCAAACCAGCTCAGGTCGTAGCCCCACCTCGATACAGACTGCTCGACACCGTTCTCCTAATTTTCTTGCTCTTTGCAGTCGGGTACCAAACCCCCATCGGCAAGCTGCCTGCGCTCTTTGCATCCCACAACGAGAGCGGATTTACTTGGTTCACCAAGCTTTCGGGACCAAGACTAAACTCGAACTTCGCCCTAGAATTGCCCCAGGCAAGCCCCTTTGCTGCAGCCACATTACCAGCCAATATTCAAAAAGCAGCAAAGCACCTAGAAATCGACCCGTTTTTCCTTAGCGCCCTTGCTTACACCCTCGGAACGTGCGACCCGCAGGACTGCCAGATTCCGACCCCTCCCTATTTAAGCGAAGTTTTAGGCAGCCTACCGACCCCACCCATTGTCCCCATCTATACGGTCGCCAAGGGCCTCAAAGAAGCCTCAGCCCAACTCTATGGAAATTCAGAGCTCGCCCTAGAGGGACTTTTTTTGGGTGTTGCCACGGTTCGGCGGGCAACTCACTTTGCCAAAATCGCTGGGCACGCTCAGGCCGAACACATTGAAGCCCATGCGAGCTTCTTCCCCAGCCATATCCCTGAGGCAACCATTGCAACCGTTGAAACTATCCTTGCGAATTATCGGCTCTGGAATCTCAACTGGCCGGTCGGGGGCAACCACGTCATCTCCTCCCACTTCGGAAAACGAATTCATCCAGTCACTCAAAAAGCGCATCTGCACAATGGAATAGATATCGCTGCTCCAAGTGGCACCCCCGTTTTAGCAGCCCAATCTGGCGAAGTAGTCCGAACTGGCCGTGATTCGTTAAACGGAAATTACATTCAGCTGAGTCACGGCTTTGGAATTCAAACGTACTATTGCCACCTTCAATCGATAAGCGTCAGCCGGGGTACTTATTTACAAAAAGGCCAACCCATTGGAGCTGTTGGACAAACGGGCCGCGTTACCGGCCCTCATTTGCACTTCACCCTTAAGCTAAATAATAAAGCAGCCAACCCTGAAGACTACTCGTGGTCGCCTACTAAGCAAATACCGCACGCTAGTCTGCTAAACAAAGAACCGGGGAGTTAAACAATGCGAATCGTGGTATTGGACGGGCATACACTCAACCCTGGAGATAATCCCTGGACCCCCCTAAGTCATCTCGGCTCCTTAAAGGTCTACCCCAACTCAAGCCCAAACGAGTTAGTCGAGAGACTCAATGGAGCGCAGATAGCAATAACCAACAAGGTACATCTTAGAGCCGATGTACTCGATGCTCTTCCCGAATTGCGTTTCATTTCAGTTACAGCAACGGGAGTGAACACCATCGACTTGGAAGCTACTGCTCGGCGAAACATACCTGTATCTAACGTCCCCTCATACGGTTCGCAAACAGTTGCACAGTTCGTTTTTGCCCAAATATTACACTGGTGCCACAAGGTGGCCGAACACGATACCGCTATTCGCAATGGAAAATGGGCACAAAATGGACACTTCTCTTTTTGGACCTCCCCCCAGGTTGAACTTAAAGGAAAAACTCTTGGTATCATCGGCTTTGGAAAAATAGGCCAAAGCGTCGCCACCATTGCCACCGCCTTCGGAATGCAAACCCTAGTTAACACCCGCACTCGGTCGACAAATTCATTCCCTGCAGTCGAATACACAGAACTAGCCCCCCTTTTAGCCCGCTCAGATTTCGTTTCCTTGCACTGCCCACTCACCGCAACAACACAGAACATGGTTAACGCCGAATTTCTTTCCAACATGCAACAAAGAGCTTGTCTTATTAACACCGCGCGGGGGGAGTTGGTCTGCGAGCAAGATCTAGCCAAGGCACTACGCGAAGGGCGAATTCGAGCAGCCGCACTCGATGTTGTCAGTCAAGAACCTATAAGCCCATCCAACCCACTTCTCAAAGCCCCCAATTGCCTTCTAACCCCTCACATGGCGTGGGCCGCACTCGAATCACGACAAAGACTGATGCAAATAACAGCAGAAAACGTGGCAGCTTTTATCAACGGAACCCCCCAAAACATCATCAACATTACCCCCTAACGGCAGCAAAACCGAAAGACCGCGTCAGCCAACATTTTCAAACCAAACTCAAAGCCATCGACAGGAATCCGCTCGTTGTGCCCATGGTAAAGATCTGCAAACTTGATATCGTGTTCGGGATCGAACCTAACCGGAGAAAACCCGTAACACTTGGTCCCCAACTTGCTCCAAGACTTGGCATCGGTGAACCCTGGAATGACGTAAGGAACGACTACTGCACCAGGGTCATGTTCGGAGACAACTCGGCTCAAAAGCGCATAGAGCTCTGTATCGGGATCCGTCTCACAAGGAGGTGAACTTTTCATCACATCAAACTCGACGCCCGGGCCAGCTAACTCGCGCAACTCCGCCAATAATTCTTGTTGGCTAGAACCCAAAGCAATTCGGCCATCCAATTCAACTTCGGCCTTGGACGGCACCACATTGGTCTTGCTTCCCGCTCGCAGAACCGTTGGATTCGCGGTGTTGCGGACTAAGCTTGCAAACACCCTACCTACCCCTTTGTCGGGAACCAACACGTCCGTAACCAGCGACGAAAGCCGCCTTTTCATGACCATTGGGAGCACCGCCCTTGCCGGTTGTGGTTGCGCTTGTGCCATTTCAGAAAACGAACGCTCCACTATTTTCGATATATGCAGTGGTAAACGCGTTTGCCCCACCTTGGATACGAACTCCGCCAATCGAACCACCGCATTGTCTTTTCGAACCACGCTACCATGCCCCGGTTCTCCATGAGCGGTCGCTTTGATCCAACACATCCCTTTTTCCGCAACCTGGATAGGGTAGAGAGTTCTGCCATTCATGTAGAGGGTAAAACCTCCGAGTTCCCCTAAACCATATTCTGCTCGGACCTTTTCAGGGTGGTTCTCCACCAACCATTCAGAACCTTTCTCACACCCGGTTTCCTCATCAGCCACCGCGGCAAAAATGATATCGCGCTCTGGGGCAATTTCGCTTTCCTTGAGCAGTTTCATCACAGCCGCACTCATTGCGGCCATGTTTTTCATATCGATGGCCCCCCGGCCGTAAACATAGCCATCCTTAATATTGGCTTCAAATGGTGGCGAATCCCACTCACTCGGCTCTGCGGGAACCACATCCAAATGGGCGTTTAAGAGAAGCGGGCCGCCGTTTCCCTTCCCCGGAATGCGGGCGATGAGATTGGCTCGTTCTGGAGCTGAAAAGAGCAACTCCGTTTCAATAC
>CAXGXL010000260.1:0-5757 GCA_964013555.1 uncultured bacterium | reverse complement strand
CAAAAAAAGCCGCTGGTCTTTTCGTCGAAACGTGTGCGGTCAATTGTTCCGGATGAAATTGATTCGATCACTTCTAATACGGGCAAGCCCATTTCGTTTTATTTGTTGGGAAGCGGCAAAACCGGGATGGATTGTGCGTATAATTTGTTCAGCCAGGATCATGGCTTTTCGAAGCGCGTCACGCTGATCGCTGGTCGGGGAACTCTTTTTCGCCTTAGAGATGACTTGTTTCCTCGTTCGTTTTGCAAAAGGTTAGTAAGCGGTAGAATCCTATCTGATAGTGTTTTCGATGATTTCATCAAACCATGGAATGGCGATAACACAGCGGAAGTCCTTAAGCGATTGCGCGATGAAAAGAAACTTGTTTCTTTGGTGCGGGATTCCGAGAATTACCAAAATGGAATCATTTCAACAAGAGAGCTTAGAGCTGTGGAAAGGGGTTTAGGAGGTCGTATTATTAAGGGACATGTGGAGGACATCATTGATGACAATCATCATCGACCCGTGATGGTCTTGCGCGATGGAGCGAGACTCGAAGTGAATGAGAAAGCGGTTTTTGTCAATTGCACTAGTAATCTTATCACCAAAGAAATGAGGCTAGAGCCAGTCTTGTCCGAGTGTGGCAGGGTTTTGACCACTTCCTTCTTTCTTGGATTGAGTGGGTCGTCCGCGTGCTTTTTGAGCCATGCTTTTTTTTTGGGGCGTCTCGCAGAGGTGAGCAAGGGCTTGCATATTCTTCGGCCAGATGGTGAACCCAAAAATGAAGTTCCGTTTCGAATTTTTCTCGGTAGTTTAGCCAATGCTTTATTGCTCGCTGAAGTCATTCCTGTATCCATTTTGTTGTCGAATCGAATGAATATGACTTTGTGGTATCCATGGTATCGGCGACTTATCTCGGGGGGCCGCTTAATGTTGAACAAAAAATATGTTCTTCAAAAGGCCGACCGCCTTTTGCGAGATAAATAGACCTATTTGCGGTCAAATTGCGCCGGGCTGGTTTTCTCTCTGAACTCGATCTCGTTAAGAAGTTTGTTATTTCGGGGCGATTAAACGATTTGAACTTATCTACCTCCTAGGGGACAATTGATGGTGGAGATTGCGGGAAGAGTTAACCCATGTGCTCTGGCGGGCATCGAATACAGTTTGACGGGACCAAGGCATGAAACTTAATAAGATCGACTTTGCAACGGAGGAGTTGGGTTCTTATGTCCCCGGGTTTCCCGAAGTACTTCAACCGAGTTCAGCACTCTCCCATCGTGACTTGGTGAAGGAAATCGAATTTAACCGGGACGCATTGCGGGCGAAAATATCTCAAGACGGGGCGCTCTTGTTGCGGGGATGTCCGGTTAGAACGGTTTTCGAGTTTAGATCTCTTATGGATGCTTTGGGCATTCCCTCGTGTCGTCCCGGTAAATATTTCGGGGAAGTGGCACGGGATGCGACGGGGCCCGACACCATGGTTGCCACCATTGTTCCTAAGGACTTGGTTTTAGGGCCCCATAACGAAGGAGACTACTGGTACAAGCAACCGGAGTTCATCTGCTTTTTTTGCGAATATAGCGACTGCACATTCGGACAGACGCCTCTAATTCACGGTGCGAACGTGGCACGGGCGTTGCCTAAGGACCTTATGGCGAAGTTGGAGAACCGATCTCTGAAGACCGAATACGTTTTTCGGGGACGAAGAGAATCTTTGAGAGGAGGTAAAAAACAAAAACGAAATTCGTGGCCGAGGGTGTTTGATACTCGAGAGCGTGCAAAGGTGGAGAGTATTCTAGATAGCCGAGATGATGTCACATACCATTGGAATGCGGATGACAGTCTTTATATCAGGGTTACTACATCCATTTTTTGGACTCATCCGGTGACTGGGGAACGGTGTTTTCGGGCGATGCGTTACTGTGACATAAAAAACGTGCAGTTTATGATGACCCATTTTGCTCGACACCAAATGCCGTATTTTCGCTTTCTCCTTGCTCAATGGGGAATGAATTCGGTTTTCTGGCTCATGAACCGGTCGTGGATACGGCATGAAAAGTACTCGTGGAAAACCTCGTTTTTGGAAGGTCCGCCTTTGACTGACTTGGAGAAAAAGAGGTTGACTCGTATTTTTTTCGACCATTGTACAATCTTTCGGTGGCACCCGCGTGATGTACTTATTGTAGACAATATTAAAGCCGCTCATGGCAGGCTTAACGTGGATTCGAGTAGAAAGATCCACGTTTTCTTGAGTGAATATATAGAGCAAGGCAAGAGCAATGGCGCTTGATAACGGTTCGGTACGTGGGATGCTTCAATGGCGCTATCCAAAGCTTGTGGCTGGCTACGCCAGTTACCATCGAGATTTGCGAAATCGAATTACCCACTTTTTGGGTATACCGATTTTGCTCGTGGCGAATATTTACATTCTAAGCGTTCCGTTATTGCGTTTGGATTATGATGTATTGGGCCTGCCGGTTTCTGTGGCTCTTGGGTTTCATTTGCTCAGCACCTTTGTGTGGGCCCTTTTTGATCCGTTATTCGGTCTGAGTATTGGGGCGATTTTTGCGCCCTTCTTGTGGTTGTGTGTGAGGTGGACAGATGCCCTAGTAGATGTGTTTTTTTTCGGCGTGTCTGCAAATGTATGTGTATTTGTTGTCCTGGGTATTGTTGGGTGGAGTTTTCAGTTAGTTGGACATGTTCTTGAGGGGCGCAGGCCTGCGTTTACGGATAATTTTTTGCAGGGTTTTATGGGGGCTACGTTTCTTCTTTATGAGGTCGTTACGAAAATGGGTTTTCGAGCGAAACTCGCTGCTGAGGTTGAACAAGAACTTCGAAAATTGGAAAAAGACATGCTCTAGGGTCGCTTTTTCTGGGGCTTTAGGTAGCTCAGTGTGGGCAGCGAAAGATCTACGGGGCTTGAGGTGTGTTTTCTTAACGAGTTTCGAGTAGGGTGGAGTGAAAGCCTTGTCTCTGGAATCACATTGGCGACGAAAAAATATCCTTTTGCGTGCTAGGTCTTTGATTTGGTTGATATTTGGGGGGGATATCTCGCTTTGGCGCCAGTAGGGAAGAAGGGGTGGAACTCTCTGCTCGACTTTACCTAGGCACACTGAGTAAACTTTTAGGAGAAATCAAAAAGAACTGATTGTCAATTCGCGGGACGGGATGTGTAAAGGCTTGAGATTCCTTGGAGGAGCGACCGGTTATGGTTTCTAGTGTGGGTACAAAGAACCTAGAAAATCAAAGCACTCTCCTCGAGCGTTACGAACAAATTCTGCGTACGTCAGCAGGGAAAACCGCCTTTATTTGGGTCGATCGAAAAGGCAATGAGTCGGCGAACTTTACCTACGGTGAATGGGATTTGCGCGCGCGCGCTGTGGCTAAGCGATTGCTGGACGAAGGTATTGGTCGCGGTGAGGCCGTCTTGCTTGCATACAGCCCCGGATTGGATTTCTTTTTGGGCTATTGGGCTTGTCTTCTAAGTGGTATCGTAGCTGTTCCCGTCGCGCCGCCGATTTCGACCGCAGAGGTGGAGAAATTCTTGAAGCTTTTTGTTCACAGTGAAGCAAAAGCGATTTTGACAGACACCCGTTTTAATCGCTTAATGCGGGCCAAGGCGTACAAGGAAACTGCTGTGAAAGTAGGTAGAGGGGTTCAAGCTCTTTTCGGGAAGAATCCGACACGGTATCAGGGACCTACGTTTCAAGATTTAAGCGACCAGCGCTGGATTGTTACCACAGGCATTCCTGCGCTTAGCCAACGAGTGAAGTTTCAGGCGCAAGGGCCAAACGATACTGCCTTTCTTATGTATTCTAGTGGTTCCACGAGCGCACCTAAGGGCGCCTTGACCACATTTGGAAATCTCAATCATCAGTTGGAAATGAATGGACGTGCTCTTGGGAATGACCCAGCTCACGTAAGTTGTTGGTGGGCTCCACATTACCATGACTATGGTTTGATAAGCGGTTTCTTGAACGTTGTTTATCAAGGTTGCACGGGTGTTTTGGCGTCGCCCTTTGATTTTATTCAGCGTCCCGAATTGTGGCTTGATATGCTACATAAGCACAAATGCACGCACACCTTTGGTCCCGACTTTGGTTATGAACTCCTTATTCGTAAGACGAGTTCCTCCGAAAGGAGAATCGAGAAGTGGGATTTACGGAATTTACGAGTTGCAATGAGTGCCGCAGAGAAGGTTCGCGCTTCCACTATCGACGCATTTTCTGCGGCCTTTGCGAATTGTGGTTTTAGGCGTAGCGTTTTTTGTCCGGCTTATGGATTGGCTGAGCACACCGTTGGAGTGACTATCAATGGCGTGAGTGCCGAGCCTCTTGTCCAGAGGATTTTGCGAGATCCGCTCGAAGAGCGCGGCGAGGCTCTTCCGGCCGATTCCTATACTGATTTAGGTGAGTCTGAAGACGAGAGGTTGTTGGAGTTGGTGGGCAATGGTGTACCCCGATACGAGACCGATATAAAGATTGTTAAGATTACCCCTGATGGAGACCCGGTTGAAGTAGTGCCACCGGGGTATGTTGGAGAAATATGGGTAGCCAGTGCCAGTAAAACGAAGGGGTATTTCAAAGAGAGTGAATTGACCCAAGCGACGTTTAGAGCCCGATTGCCCAACGATTCGGATTGCGGTGTCGAATATTTGCGAACGGGCGACTTGGGTTTTGTGTCTGCGCAAAAAGGAGAGTTGTTTGTCTGCGGTCGGCATAAGGACATGATTATTCTTGCAGGTAAGAACCATTACTCCGAAGATTTTGAAGTAACTCTAGGCAGGCATACTGCTGACTATTTGAGGCCGGGGAGGATTGCAGCGTTTTCATTCGAAGAAGCCGGAACTTCTTTCGAGCGATTGGCTATTGTGGCGGAGGTTCGACAAGTAGATCTTGATACCGAGGAAGTTTTTAGTTTGGTTCAAAGTAGCCTGGCAGAGGTACACAAAGTCAAGGTGTCAACCATTGCATTGATCGAGTCTGGAAGTATTCCGAAAACATCCAGTGGTAAACTGCGCCGTTTTGAAGCAAGAGAACGATTGGCCGACAATACTCTCAAGAGCATTCCCAATGGGATTTGGATAGCACCTGTGGCCGAAATCGGGGATGTTCGTGGTTTTCAAGGTATGGTCGACTTAATCCGAGAAAGCCTAGAGAGCTTTACCGGTACGGGAGTTAAGATAGAGCCCACCACAGTCTTGACTACGTTGGGGTTGTCATCGCTTGAACTTGCTCAACTTGCTGAATCGGTCAATGAAGGTCGATCTTATGCCCCGGTAAGAGTCCAAGACCTATTAGGGATGGAGACGATTGAAGATGTAGCCCGTTTCTTGATGAAAGCTGACGCCATCGGTCGTTCTAAGGCACGCGACCCTATGCCTTCTCTTAAGCCCCATCCCGCATCGGATCCTACTGAAATCTCTAAAACCCCGCATCCTACTCTTTTTGCGCAGGATGGTGTTCTACAACACCATTTTAAGAGAAGGCAAAGAACAAGCGAGTGGAATATACCTTTGTCTGTTTGGCTCAGCGGGTCCATTTGTTTGGAATCGCTGGGCGAGGCTTTTCAGTGGCTTTCTTTAAAACAGGCGGCGCTTCGGTCAACCTTTGAAAAACGTCGAGACGGTTCGTTTGCTCAGATAGTGCAACCATTCTGGCCTCCTGAGTATTTTGTCATTGAGGACGTTGAAAATAAAACCCAGGCATTCGAGCGGGCTCGCAAAGTGGCTTCGGTGCCGTTGGACGTTTCCGAGATATGCCTCAAGGTTCATGTGTT
>CAXGXL010000259.1:0-5761 GCA_964013555.1 uncultured bacterium | reverse complement strand
TTTATCGCTGTGTTTTGGGCCTTATTTGACCAACATAGTTCCACTTGGATCCGGCAGGCTACCATGATGAATTTGGTGGTAGATTTACCGCTTTGGGGTCAAATGACTCTTACGGCCGATCAGATCCCCGCATTGAACCCGTTGATGGTCATGGTGCTTATTCCCATTTGTTCGGCATGTTACACTCTTCTTGAGAAAAAGGGCGTTAGAGTAACCCCGTTACGACGAATGACTGTGGGGATGTTTGTTGCTAGTTTCTCTTTTGTCATGGTTGCAATTATCCAAGGCTGGATTGAAATGGGACAAGCGACCGGTGTTAAGGTTTCCGTATTGTGGCAAGTGATTCCCTATTTGATTATCACGACGGCCGAGGTCCTCGTATCGATTACGGGCCTTGAATTTGCCTACAGTCAAGCCCCCAAACGAATGAAGTCATTGGTTATGGGGTTTTGGCTTTTGACGGTTGCTATCGGACACAAATTGGTTGTTTTTCTAGCGGGGTTTGAAGACCTTGCTTTGGGGGATTTCTTTTGGGTTTTTGCGGGATTTATGGCGGCAGCTGGTTTATTATTTGGCCTGCGTGCCAAATTCTATACCCCGCGGGAATTTTCGCAGTAGTTTCTTGTTTGCTAGTTTCTCTCCGACCGCAATCTGTCGAGCTTTGTGGTGATGCGTCTACGAGCTAGTCGGAGACAAAGAGATTTCTTATTCTTTCGGCAAGGAGATAATTATGGCAATTCGACTCGGAGATGAGGCTCCCGATTTTGAGGCCCAAACCACGGAGGGGAGCATTCAGTTCCACGAGTGGCTGGGAAACATGTGGGGTATTTTGTTTTCGCACCCCAAGGATTTTACTCCTGTTTGCACAACGGAACTTGGAGTTGTTGCAAAAATGCAGGATGATTTCTTAAAGCGTAATACTCGGGTGATAGCGTTGAGTGTAGATTCGGTGGACGACCATTGCGCTTGGGTTGAGGACATCAATAGAACCCAAAATACTAAAGTCAATTACCCCATTATCGCTGACCAGGATCGGAGAGTAGCAATGCTCTACGATATGATACACCCTAATGCCGATACTCCATTTACGGTTCGCTCAGTTTTCTTTATTGGAGCCGATAAGAAGGTGAAGGCGATGTTGACCTATCCCGCATCAACAGGTCGCAATTTTAATGAGGTACTTCGTGTTTTGGATTCGCTCCAACTAACTGAGAATCATCAAGTTGCAACTCCTGCAAATTGGGAACCTGGTGCCGATTGCGTCATTCTCCCGTCGATCAGTGATGACGAAATTCCAGAGAAATTTCCTAAAGGGCATCAAGTTGTTACGCCTTATTTGCGGACAACTCCACAGCCCGATTTGTGATATTGCGCGGACGCTTGAGAGCAGTGAAGCCCAGATTACTTCTTTGGGAGCAGGTGGGTGACTCATTTAGAATGAAGTGTTCACAAATAGGCGTATCAAATAATTACGTAATCTCTTTTACGATTCACGAAGTCGAGGCTGGACTGGTTGGCGAGGTCAAGTAATCACTTTGGACTCGAATTTATACCATTGCGCGACGTTGCAAGATTCAATAGACCCCAGCGCAACGAAGTGGTTTCGGTTTGCGCCAACTTGTCGGGCTAGTAATTGCCTCTGATGTACTAGAATTGGCTTTGGCGTGTCGATTCTCGGGTTCTGATTCAATTAGCTGAATCGAGGAGAGTTCTATGAAAAATGTTGTTGTTTTTTCTCTTTTGTGCGCTCTGTGGTTGGCTTGTGGCTCGTCTACAAATAATTCTACAGATACTTCCGAGTTCAATTCCGACACAGACGGCTCTTCTCAGAGCGCTACTGGCTCACCGAATGAAGATAGCGGGCCGGTGGTACCTGAAAATGAAGAGCCGCAAAGAGCTGAAGAAGCGGACGATACGAGAAACGAGATACCGTCGGTGAGGTATAGTCAGGTATCTTCCGGTGTTTGGCATAGTTGTGCTCTTCGGGAAGATGGAGATGTTCAGTGCTGGGGTGACAATGCGAATGGGCAACATGCCGTTCCCGCTGGTGTTGTATATCGCTCAGTACATGCAGGAGCCGATTTTAGTTGTGGAACTCGGGAAACATACGATGTTGAATGTTGGGGTAATGATGAGGGCAATCAGGCTTCGCCTCCAGAAGGAAAATTCACCCAAATTAGTCTTGGACCGTGGTTTGGCTGTGGATTGCGTGGCGAAGGAGAAATTCTGTGTTGGGGAGACAACGCGCAAGGGCAATTAGATGCGCCGGACGGCTTATTCCGTCAGGTTAGTGTGGGAGGAACCCATGCTTGCGCAATTGACCTCGACGGGCATATTCAATGCTGGGGTTTGGACCTCTATGGCCGCGCCATACCTCCTGCTGATCGTACCTTTGTAGAAATTAGTTCCGGGGTTTTCCATACTTGTGGTATTGCCACTAACAATGACGTTCTGTGTTGGGGCGACAATTACAACGAACAAATCGACCCGATTCCTTTGGAGAAGATGGCGACTTTAAGTTCGGGCAGACTTCATACATGTGGTATAACTAATCAAAAGAATATTCTTTGTTGGGGCAGCAATACTCACGGTCAACTTAATTCGCCTGAGGGAGAATTTGATCAAATAAGCGCTAGTACCACCCACAATTGTGGGGTGAAGATCGACGGTTCAGTTCACTGCTGGGGGAACAACGAGTGGGGACAATCGAACGCACCCTCTGGAAATTGACTGTGGTTTTGATGTTGAGGGGGTTAGAATACGACGAAGGTAAGTGCTCTTTTTCTTCACTTGAGACTGAGTGAGGATTTCCATGCAGGATGGACCCTAGAGTGAAACGCGCTTTTCGTAAGAATTGCCTTGTGAAATCGCTTTTTTGCTGACGCTAGGGTCTGGTATTGGAGAAGCGGGAGGTCGGGTGTTAAAGAATATACTTCTCGCAGGGCTCCTCGCAGGGGTGGCGTGGTGCTGGTGGGACCCCGCCGTTGAGCACGGGCCAGGGGTGCTCGCGCCTGAGGACCCCATTCAAAGTGCGGCGGAGCCCGCCGAGTCCTTTGAGTTTCGAGGTTATACGGTGACTCCCTTGGCGAATTTTTCGATTGTGGCGCGGGTCTTGGGAACGGAGCGGTATCATGTTGACCGAGAAAGCGATTTGGCTCCGGTTGACTTTGCGCTGGGCTGGGGACCGATGTCCGATTCGAGTGTGCTCAAGAGGCTTACTTTTGGTCAATTTAAACGTTGGTACTACTACCGCACCGATAAGTGGCCTATTCCCAAAAAGCAAATCATCGCCCACAGTGCCAATATGCACATGATTCCCAGTAGCTCGAGCATCAAACGGCAACTGCTAAATGTAGTGCGGGGAGAGATTGTGTCTATAGAGGGGCAGCTGGTCCAGGTGACGGCGTCTGATGGCTGGAGTTGGAAGAGTTCCCTCAGTAGAAAGGACGGTGGGGCGAATTCCTGTGAGGTGGTTTTTGTTCGCTACATTGAGGTTCTGGAGGTCGACGATGCGATGATGGAAGCTCCTTAAATGAGCGTAGCGAGCCGCACGAGTGCCAAAAAGCAAAGTACAAAGACGAGTGCCATGCAAAGTTCTCGGCGAGTGGAGCGTGCTTGGAGACCTAGGGCAGCGGCCGTGGTGGGCCCGACGAAGGTAAGAGCTGGAAGGGGCACAGCCCAAATCAAAAGGGCGATTAGGCAGAGCCCAAAACCGGCAGCAGCCCCCCATATAAAGCGAGTTTGAGATAGTTTGAGACGCTCCACGGCGCCGCCCAAAAAGCCCACAAAAATCACATCCCCCATACCCAAAATGGGCTCTAAGCCAATTCCCGGAATGGGTACTACGAGAATCATTGGATTGAATCCGGCATCTGTACTGGCGCTAAGTAGTTGGTTTGTGATTCCGACTGGAGAAAAGACGCTCCATGCATCCATGCACACTGCGACGATAACCAGAGGCCAAATATACGTGGGGCTGATAACTTCTCTACCTAGGGCTACCGCCAGCCAGAGCCCCCCCACCAGCAATGATGCCCCGGCGATCCAGGCTAAAAGTGGCCCGGGTACAAGTCCTTGCACAAGAGTTGCTATGAATATGGCGCACAGGGTTCCTGCTACGAGGCCCGAACGAAGAGTAGGGGCCATGCGAGCGCAATGAGAAGCGCTCGTCAAAACCGATGCGACTACGAGCCAATAGCTAAAAGAGAAAAGCACCCGGCCCGGGAAAAACCGCGCGATCGATATGCGCTCACAGGCAAAAAGGACCGCAAAGATTGTGCTCCAAATCGCTGCAGTTATCACGGTGTACTTCAGTGCGGTCTTGGGCATGGGGCATGGTTACATACTTTGCCCGAACGGCCAACAGGGGGTGAACGACGGTGAGCCCCTTCTCGATTAAGCCTAGGTTTATTCGTGTGGTTGAGGGGTCAAATCTCCGTTGAGGGTATCCTTTTGGGTGTTCTTGAGTGCAGAACTTGGAATATAGGCTAGATGATCTCCAAATAGACTTGAAATCCACACGTGGGTCGGAGTTTCGATGGCTCCGGTGGTGAATGCGATTTTGCCGGAGGGATCTTGGAGGCTGCGTAAGATAGATCCAGAAATGTTGATAGCGATGACATGTCCGTAGCGTTTTGGTTTGGGGCGCAAAACCCTAGGGATTCGTTTTACTACTTGGCGAAGTTTCGGCCACGACGCAAATGTATCTAGGAAACGATCTCTTGGAGCCACCAATCCGACCCAAAATCGGCCTTCTTGACCAGGGTCAATATTGTCCGGGAAGCCTGGCAAATTTTCAACAATGGGAACCGGTTTTGAATTCTTGGCCCCGGTTAAAGCAAATTTCATGACTCGGTATTTGGGAGTTTCAACAAAGAGCAATTCAGTGTCGTTCTTGTTTAATGCGAGCCCATTGGGAAAGTACAAATTAGGAATCAAAACAGAGGTAGTTTTGGTTTTGGGATTGTAAACTAGAATTCGGCCATGGGGACGGTGTTCGAGGAGATCATCTAGGCTTGCATCCATTAGGGTGTCGTAGTCCTCTGCTCCGAACTTAGTCGATGCGTCTGAAAAGTAGATTGTTCCATCCTTGGCGATAGCAACATCGTCGGCATACCGGATAGGAGTTTTGTTGACGGTCTCGGTTAAGACCGAGATTTGCCCGGCTGCTGAAATAGAAAGAAGTCCTCTCATTGCGTCGGCAACGACCAACTCACCTGATGGAGAAAATGCCATTCCCAGAGGCCGCCCGCCGGTGTGAGCCCAGGCTGATTGATGGCCTGATGATATTGAAATTCGCAGTATGGTGCCATCGGATAGGCCCGTGTAGAGTTGGTCTTTACCGTCCCAAGCAATATCTTCAGGACCATGAAGTTCATTGAGTTCGATTTTCTCTGCCTTAGCTAAGATGTTGTTGCTCTGAAAGTCCCCTCTATAATTGGGGGAAAGAGGTGCATTCCACGATGCTGGAGAGAGGCCCACGGGCCAGCAGAACAAGTAGCCAAGGCAGCACAAAGCCAACCCTACTGTTATTGATTTGGCACTAAGCATAATATTTTAGCCAGGGGTGGTGATAAAGAGCTAAGAGAATACCACGACTTTTGGGGCTAGTCAGATCAGAGTTGTAGTTGTTTCTCGCCGACGACGTCTCCACTATCGCCGATATACTGAATAGAAACCGTTCCCAGGTCGGGGTCCAATTCGAAATAGGTGTAGGTGTGGGTTGCTACAAAAAGGTCAAATTGTTCGTCGGTAGGAGGAT
>CAXGXL010000258.1:0-5774 GCA_964013555.1 uncultured bacterium | reverse complement strand
CAGCTCCGCAAGCTAAGTTACTTATGGCTGATTATCAGCGCCTTCGAAAAGCGAAGGATGCTATATGGAAGGGGGCGTCGATTCTGAAGAGTCAAGGAATTGCTATTCCACAGGATACAAAAAAACTTTGGGCACGCCAGCAAGCGCTCGTCGGGCAAGTAAAGAGAATTTGGAAAAAGGCAGCCCCATCCAACCAAAGAAATACTCAAGCAATTAAGATAAGAAGAGCGCAAACCCATCCTCAAGTTTCGCGACATCGCTTGGACAAGCTTCCTGGCTTTGACCGTTATAAGAAGCGGACTCTTGAATTATTGAAGTCGGTTGAAAGCCAAAAGTCTTCATTCAAGAGTGCGATGGAATTGTCTCAAAAGGCAAATAGCCAAAGAGACCGAAGGTTGGCGAGAGTTGCCTTAACAAAAATGAGTTCGGGAGTGAAGAAGGTTCGGGCTCAGCTTGTGGCGTTAGAGAACAGCTATAGAGTAGCGAGCTTTAGTAAAGGTAAATCATTGTCGCCAAAGGCATCCTTCGAGGTCTCACGGTTGGGTAGCCAAATGAATATCCTTCGCGCTACCTGCGACGAGTGGTTGAGTGAAGGGGAAGAAGCTAGAAAGAAATCGAATCAAATATCACAGAAAGTACGTACTCGGGCCTTGCTTGATGATTTGGATTCTTATGTGCAAAAAGGGACTGAGGAATACGAACTTATTGCAGCTGAATTAGACGCGTTTGCATTGAAGTTGGAGCACGGGGAAAATCCAGCTTACGAGAACCTGGTGAAGCGCTTTGAAGCACTCCGCGGTAAACTACCAAGCTACAGAGAACTTCTTCTACGTTTGCATGATCTCAAATTCAATTGATTTTGAGATTGACTAATTCGCTTAAAGTTCTCTCTTAAGGTAGACAAACCGGTCTGAGCACATTACGAGTTATCGATGTGCTTTGTTACGCCGTATATTCGCCACTTTGTCTTGGAAAACACAGAGGTGGTTTCTCCTGCTCTGACTCCTGAGTTACGTTTGCGGCTGGCGACAGCCAATACTCCACTTATGACAATGCCCTTTGATTCGTTGCACGCGAATACGTATGGGGATCCCTTTTGGGCATTTGCTTGGTCGGGTGGCCAAGCAGTTGCGCGGTACCTCCTTGATCGAGGCGACGAGGTCGCAGGTAAACGTGTGTTTGATCTTGCATGTGGATCTGGAATCATTGGACTTGCTGCTGCAATGCAGGGAGCCACTGAAGTCGTTGCTAATGACATCGATCCCTTTTGTGCTCTTGCCTGCGAGCTCAATGGTAATCTGAACGACGTGTTTATGGGTTTTGACTTGCAAAACCGGGTAGGAGAGCCGTTGGAGCAGACGGACGTGGTGGTGGCTGGAGATATTTGCTATGAGGAGCCACTGGCTTCACTGGTCCTTAAGTGGCTAAAAGACCTTGCGAGGGAGGGCAAAAGGGTTTTTGTTGGAGACCCAGGTCGTGCAAGTTTCGACCGCACGGGTCTGGAGTTGTTGGCTAGCTATACAGTGTCACACACGAATGAGTGGGATGACGAAGATGTGCGGCGGGCAAAGGTATTTCGAGTATTACCATAGAGTCTTAATCGTAAAATTCATTTTTTCTCGACTCGTCTTTGTTTGAAGGTGCTCTAACTGTTTTAAGCGGTCCCGGAATTGGCGCGGCGAGGTTTCGAATGGCGAAAACACTCCAATAGCATTTTCGGACTGTGGGTGTTGAAATCGAAATGCGTGCTTGAATTTCTTTTTGTACTTGGGATCTTGCAGCAGAGTTGTTTGAATTAGCTCTTTGTTGTTTAGGGTGTTGACCGCAAGTAGGCCGTTGTTATTGAGGGCGCGGCAAAGCAGGCGGACCCAAGATTCCGTAACTGGGACAAATCGTTGGGGTTCGCCATCAATTTCTCCAAAGATATCATCGATGATAAAATCAAATCCCTCTGAGTTGTAGCGCTCGAGCCAATTGACTGCATTGTCGCACCACAACTTAAAGCGCTTTCCTTTGAGGCCAAAATACTTTTTGGCTAACTGGATTCGGGTAGCGTCCAGTTCGACGCCGCCGATGAGTTTAGGGTTAAAGTGTTGGGCAATGAGGCGCAGGGCTGCACCGCCTCCGACTCCTAAGACAAGAACTCGTTGGATGCTTTTTGGGGGAGCAAACGCCGGAGCTAGGGCCATGGAATCCCAGACATCACCTGTCAGGGGGCTTTCGGGGTTGTATTGAGTGTGCAGTACTCCGTTGCAGTAGAGGCGCCTGGTATTGCCTGCACTGCGGACTTCCAAAAGGCCTTTTTTGGTTTGTTGTTTCCAGAGAGTCGCCATTCTCGCTCGTAGCACTTTGGCAGCTAAAAATCACATCTAAGTGTTTTTTTGCCTTTTTCCTTAAATATAACAGTGGCTTGAGGGCTTTTGGGGAGGTGGCTCGACGCAGCATTTTTCACTGGATGAAGTGACCTACCATGTGGTAGGGGGGGGCTTTCAAGATTGCGACCACAAGGAGATTTTATGGTCATTTCCAATCGGTTTATTCTCCATCAGGGGCCTGTCATAGCCGGCTTATTTCGGACCGTTTCCGATGCGATACGACAAGGCAAAAAGCGTTCTGGTGAACCGTTTGTGGTTCCCACTCCGGAAATTGTTCATACGCTGCCCCCCCGAGCAAAAGATTTGGTATCGACCTATGTTCGTCATGTGGGGGGAGATCCGAGTCAATATCGAAACACGCTTCCTGCTCACCTATTTCCACAGTGGTCGTTTCCAATTGCGGCCCAAACGTTGGTGGGGGTCCCCTATCCTTTGCTTAAGGTGGTCAACGGTGGATGCCGATTGGAGTTGAATGCTCCTTTGCCGAATAACGAACCACTAATCGTGCGGGCCAGTTTGAATGGGATCAATGACAATGGTCGCCGGGCCGTCCTGCATCAGAAAATAATTACTGAAACCAAAAGCGTTCCCAATGCTCTTGTTTCCCATATCTATGCCATTGTGCCGACCGGGAAGAAAAGAGATGCAAACAAGGTAAAAAGAGGGGAACGCATGCTGCCGCGTGTCCCTAATAACGTTCGAGAGCTGGCGTTTTGGAAACTTTCTAGAAGTGCTGGATTGGATTTTGCCAAGCTAACCGGCGATTTTAATCCTATTCATTGGATTCCTGCATACGCCAAAGCCTCCGGCTTTCGCAGTACTATTTTGCACGGTTTTGGAACGTTTGCTCGAGCCATGGAGGGGCTTAATGGGACCCTTTGTGCAGGTTCGGCTAGAATCGAGACCTTCGATGTTAAATTCACCCGCCCACTCGTGTTGCCAGGAAAGGTGGGGCTCTATGTGGACGATGAAAACAACGTTTACGTGGGCGATGCTCCCGGTGGCCCAGCTTATATGGTTGGTAACTTTACCCTTACGAAAAAGCTTCAACAAAGAGGAAACAACGATGTCTGATTATCTGGTTCAATTAGGAAAAAACCCGCAAGCACGGCAACTCATTAAATCCTTAGGCTTGCCTATTCCGATGCCCCAAGAGTTAAAGCGGGCCAAAGGGCCAAGTACGGAAAGGGCCCTTCATGACACCAATATTGGAGTCTATACGTCCGCAGCGAGCTCGGTGGCCGCGCCTCTCGCTGCTGCGTTTGCCCAAGCTGGCGTAAATTCTTACGTGTTTGGTGACTCAGCCACGCTTGCTCTTTTCAAGGGGCCAGGGGAGGCCTATGGCCGTCCAGCTCGAGAGCTTCGGTTCGATGAAGACACACTTAAGGGCGTTCGGTTGAATGGTTTGGTTTGCGATGCGACCGAATTAAAGAATCCAGAACATCTGCGCCAATTGTATGATTTCTTTCACCCTTTGGTTCGAGAGTTAGGGCGTTGCGGGCGCATTGTTGTCATTGGTCGCCCTCCTGAAGCTCAGCCAGATACTGCCACTGCTGCTGCCCAAGCTGCGCTTGAGGGATTTGTTCGAAGTATCGCCAAGGAAATCGGCAAGAAAGGCTCTACTGCTCAGCTATTGTATGTCGCAGAAGGCGCAGAGAGTCTGATGGCTGGGCCATTGCGATTTTTGCTTGGCCCCCGATCTGCCTATGTCTCAGGCCAGCCCATTCGACTAAGTGACAAAGCTGCTGCCCAGATTAACACTACACATTGGGCAAAGCCGCTTGAGGGGAAGGTGGCACTTGTAACGGGAGCTGCTCGTGGCATTGGTGAGGCTACCGCCCGACTCTTAGCAACAGAAGGGGCTACCGTGGTTTGTTTGGACCGGCCGAACGAGGATGGTCCATTGAGTCAGCTAGCACGTGAGATTGGTGGTGGTGTTTTTCTAGCTGACGTTACATCGGCTCAGGCGCCGGACGAAATCAATTCTTATTTGATGGAGACTTACGGTGGTGTGGACATTGTGGTTCACAATGCCGGGATCACCCGAGATAAAACCCTAGCTCGAATGACGCAGGCCCACTGGGATCAGACCATTGATGTGAATCTCGGGGCTTTGTGCAGAATAACGGATCGGTTACTCCAAGGAGCGCTTCGGGATGACGGTCGATTAATCTTCTTGTCATCGATAGCCGGTATTGCCGGTAATATGGGACAGACCAACTATTCGGCCTCTAAATCAGGGGTGATTGGTTTGATGCAAAGCTTAGCGGAACAAGTGGCGGATCGGGGTATTACTGCAAATGCGATTGCACCGGGATTCATTGAGACTCGTTTGACCGCTGCTATTCCATTCGCCATTCGCGAAGTGGCCAGGCGAATGAATAGCTTAGGACAAGGGGGCAAGCCCGAGGATGTCGCCCAAGGAATTAATTTCTTAGCGAGTCCGAGTTCTCAAGGATTAACGGGGCAGGTGATTCGAGTGTGTGGTGGCTCCCTAGTTGGTGCGTAAAGATGTCCATTGCTGAAGAAGAGAAAGAAAAAGTAAAAATGAGTGAAGTTACAACGGTAAAAAAGACGACGAAAAAGAGAACAAAGCGCAGTGCGAAGAAAGCCTCTCGCCGAGCAGTGATTGTTTACGGTACTCGGACTCCCTTCGTAAAAGCGTTTGGTCCGTACTTAAAAATGGATACGATTGCTTTGGGCTGTGCGGCGGTTGAGGGATTGCTCAATCAATCCAAGATAGAGCGAAACGAAATAGATAGTATCGTGTGGGGAGGAGTTATTTTTCCCGGATTCGCTCCCAATGTTGGTCGGGAAATTGCTCTTGATCTTAAATTACCTTTTGACGTCGAAGCTTATACTCTTACCCGCGCTTGCGCCTCAGGGTTACAAGCCATTACCAACGCAGCAGCGGCTATCGAACGCGGCGATGCAGATGTGGTGATAGCCGGTGGTTCAGACTCAACGAGTAATGCCGAAATCAAGTTGCCGCAGAAGGTTGTTCATGCTCTGGCCCCAATGGCTTTTGGTAAGGCGAGCCCGTCGGATTTACTTGGGGTACTATCCCAGTTGTACCCCATTAACGAGATCCTTCCCAAGATGCCTAAAATCGCGGAGCGGACGACTGGGCAGGTTATGGGGGAAGCAGCTGAGGAGATGGCGCGTCGCAATGAGATTTCTCGAGTTGCTCAAGATGAATTTGCTGCGATGAGCCACCATCGAGCAGCTGAGGCGATTGCAAATGGTGTTATTGCAAATGAAATAACACCGGTACAAACGCCCGATGGCCAATGGGTTCATCAAGACCGTTTGGTGCGCGGCGATACTACTGTTGAAAAGCTTGGGAAATTACGGCCGGTATTTGACAAAGCTGGTACTCTTAGCGCGGGAAATTCGAGT
>CAXGXL010000257.1:0-5781 GCA_964013555.1 uncultured bacterium | reverse complement strand
GCTCTTTCATTTCAAGTATTTCGTCGGCAGTCATGGGAGCATGAGGATTCTGACTGGAGGAATGGGGGTCGAAGCTACTGGGTTTTGTTAAGGCACTCTGGGCGCTTGGGCGTTTTTGGGTGTCGGAATGGCGGCGCCTTCGGCGCCTGCGCCGTGGACGAGATGCCGCAGGGCTCTCACCCTTTGTATTGCTGGAGTCGTTCTGCATAGTAGGCAGAGACAAGGCTCGCACAGGAGGAGAGGCAGTGCAAGGGGACTCGCAAAGTTCTATTGACTTAGGACTTTTTTTACGAGTCGGCCGGAGTTCTGGTAGGTGTGGTTTCTACTAGAGGAGAGCGTCGGAGAGTCGGAGGAGCGGCTCTAAGTGTACTGCGCGGTATCGAAATCGATGAGTTTGTTTCCGAGCGCGCGGGGGTTGTGGGTAGGGGCGTAGAGGAGGGGCGCTCGTTTGGGGTTGATGCTCCTCGTGGTTTAACGAACTTAGTGACAAATGAAAAGATCGGGCCCAAGAGGCTCAATACTCCTTTTACAATCCCCACCAAAAAAGAGAATGCCTTGACGAAGAACTCGCCTACCTTCTTATACCACGGTTTGGCTTCAGTGGTGGTGGGCTCTCTCGTTGGCTCAGGAGAGCGTATATCGCTAACTGGACTCGGTTGGCGCACGGGGCTGAATTCACGAGGTGGGGTGACTTCAGGGGGACTAACGGGGGTGTGCGTCGGGATAGCCTCGCGGAAGGTCGTGGGGTTAACGGTGTGGGGGTCTTGAGGCTGGACGGGTTGCTGGACCGGGGTGGCTGATTGTTGGACTGGGGTTCGTGTGGCTTCGTCGATTGCTTGTTGGGCAGGGTTTTGTATCTCCTGTCTTGTAGAGTGCTGGGCATTACTTTGGGTGGGACTTACTAGCACGGGCCCATTGCTCGTGGTTTGTTGGTGTAATTGAGGTGGTTTCTGGTTGGCTTCACTGGTGATTCGCTCCGCGAGCGACTGCTTTGAGGAGTTAAATTGGTCGGCGGCGTTAGGGGATTGAGTCGGGGATTGAGTCGGGGATTGAATCGGGGATTGAATCGGGGATTGAATCGGGGATTGGGATTCTCTTGTTCCCGAAGCAGGTTGTGATGATTGAAGTGTAGGCGATTGTTCAGAAGTTGCTTGTTGCGAAATCGTTTTCATTCAGTGTGCTCCTTGGCTTTATGGCGTGGGCACTTTAGAGTATCGGTACTCAGACGC
Source organism: uncultured bacterium (assembly GCA_964013555.1). Lineage (GTDB taxonomy): Bacteria > Myxococcota > XYA12-FULL-58-9 > XYA12-FULL-58-9 > JABJBS01 > CAXGXL01. The sequence continues at coordinate 4,552 of CAXGXL010000257.1, read as the reverse complement.
GAGTGTTGCTAAAAAATGACCATAAAAGAGCAGAAAAATGGAGGGACCAAGCAACCATTGGACCTTATAAGATCATTATATGTCCGATAAACAAAAAGGTGATTACATATCGATGGCTATTCCTATCCGCCATTGCTCGGTGGACAGGTCAAGTCGGCCCGGATTGGTGTCGCTCTTAAAGTTGTTCAGCCACGTTCGGTGCCATTCTACTAGGAGAGAGGCAGTGTGGTAGCTTTTTGAGCCGGTACTGTAACTTTGGCGCAAAATAAAGTCGAGATTTAATCCTAGGCCGATGGATACAAAATACCCACTTGCGGCATCAATGTCTTCGTAGGAGGCGCTTCGGTTTTGGTCTTTTTCTCGGAAAGGGCCTTTGCCGTACCAGATGTAGCTAGCCAGTCCACTTGCGGCATAGCCGGTAAATGGCATGGACCAGTATTGGGTTAGAGCATCGAACCGATAGGCTAGTCCTAAGCTTAAGGGTAGGACTCGCAAGGAAGTTTCCTCTCCTGTATTTTTTGCACTATCTTGAGTGACTTGCCATTGTCCGATTTGAAATCGAAGGCCCAATTGGCCCAAGTTTCGCCGAATTAACTCGTTTGGAAAGTAACGGGTGAGAATGACCGTTTGTTCGAGAGCTCGCTCGTCGAAGGTCTCGTTATGATAGTCCTGAGCGATGTCTGATCCAATTGTGGGTTCAAAATTCCCTAGTGATATTTGAAGTGTAGTGGAGACATCTTCGCGAGCGAAGCTCTGCCGTGGAGTACTTAGGAGACCAATAACCATGGCAGAGAAGAAGAAAGTCATTCGCGACGACATCATATGGGCTCCTTTGGTGGTTGTGGTCAGTGAGTCAGTCGAACCATTCTTCCATTATTGACAGCTTGCCGGAGAGTACAAGGACGAAAAAAAGAAAATGCGGGCTCACCCAAGATTGTTACTTGGGAGGCCCGCATTGAAAATAGGGTATTGGATGAATTAGAAGGCTATTGACTGTTGTGAGGGAAGGACCAGCCGGTTGTTCCGCTGCAGTCGGCGGTGGTTAAAGTGCCAAGTTGGCCAACTTGCCCGACTTCACCTTGAAAAACCTCAAAGGTTCCAGTTCCGAGATCAGAGCCATCGTCGATCCATTCTATGGTCCCGACGCCCCAAATATCCGAACTGCTTGTCATTGTTCGGTGCTGGTCAAATCTCAGAAGCCCATTGAGGTAGATTCGCATCGTATTGACCGTAGCTCCAGTTCCACCCCAGTAATGAACGTAGACGCGGTATTTGCCAGGATTGGGTTCATCAATATTAATGTTCTCAGGCCCAAGACCATTCGTGTCATCTCGATCCAGGCGAGGGTTGGGTCCGGTACCGACAGTTACATCATTGAACCAGTGAATTTGTTCCCAATCGCCCTCATTGCAATTTGAGAAATAACAGTCGTAGTCTTTGTGACAAACGTTTTGCGCACTACCATCGGTACCGCCCCACACGAGGTGCAAATCCTGGTCGTTTGTAGGATGGTCCCAAACGAGTTGGATATGAATAGCGCTGCCTGGGTGTGCACTGAAGTTAACGAAGGCACTTTCGGTGTCGCCACTTTCAATGCCACTTGAATTTCGCACAGTAAGTTTGACGGTATAGTCACCGGCAATGGGGACCCACATTGAGGCGGTTGATTCGTTGCGGCCTTGCCACTGGTATTCTGATTCGGCAAATTCCTGCGGTGCACTCACCACTTCCCATTGATAATAAGGGAGGTTGGTGTTGTCTGGGGCAGGTAAACTCGGGTCGTAACTTTCTCGACCGTCAAAATGAACTCTAAATAGAGGCTCGATTTCGTCGGCGTTGGTATAGGGAGCACTTGGGTTGGTTGCATCGAATTCGCGAAGTTTACCGATTGCGATGGGTGCATTGAGGGCTTGTGCTGTAATTGGAATTTCAATTACCCCTTCGTCCGCATCATTGGTTTCAATTACTAATGTCGTTGTGTGTTGGCTCTCCGAATCGGGAGCGGCAAAGCTTATCAACACTTTTAGTTGGCCGGTATTTCCACACTCTGCATCTTTTTGCGAGATTTCATGAGGAAATTCATAGACGGTTTCGAGGGCAAATAAATTGTCGGCATTGGTTCCTTCTTTAAACCCGATTCCTGCGTTGTGGTGGTCGCTGTTCGGGTCAATTCGGAGGACACAGGTGCTGCAAGGATTACCATCGGGAGCAGGTTCGCATTCAGCAATGTTCTTGATGGTGACTTCAGCGGTTCCTTGGGTTTCGAGGGCGATATTTCCCAGGTTTAAGGCGCTGTCAGCCCCAAGAGAGCAGACACCGTCAACGCAGTCGGCGGCTGCATCTGGAACAACGAGGCCATTGTAGCTGACCTCGATTTCGGGATCACCCACATAAACTCCTGTAGCAATGACTTTGAGGGTTCTGGGAGCTCCCGCATCGTTGACCACCTTAACAACGGCTGTAGCGGGGCCAATTTGCAACGGTGAGTAAGTTATGTCGACCAATCGCGAGGCAGCTCCTTTTATATTTAAGGGCGGCAATTTAGCTGTATTGTCCTCAGAATTCCGTCGCCACGTTGCGTCTTCCCAATTATTACCCTGAGTTAGCTCTGAGTCGTAATCAATCGATTCTATTCGGAGTGGATTGACGGAAGGGTTGTCAATTCTAAAGGTGGCCGTTCGTGTGCCATAGACGGGGACCTCACCCAGATCAATGGTGAGTTCTTCTTCATTGATGTTGGCGTAGTTATCGCTGGGTTCGATTGAAATCTCAATCCTTCCTGTCACCAGCACAAACGAGTCTTCACTGCATGAAATCAAGACCAAGCTTGAAAGCAACACGGATGTTAAGAGTATAGTTTTCTTGTGGAATGAGATAAATTTACCCATTTAGTCCTCTCCTCAAATTCGTTAGCCCTGTATTCCCGATCACTTCGCGTAGACTTCGTGGGGATATCGAATGGATCTCGATCTGTCTACAAACAAGTGACTTGCGCGGCACTTTCTGGCCATAGGGAGCCCATTTTGATCGACAAGATTCGAAAGGGCTTCTCGGCAATACCTTAAGAGTCGGAAAATACAGACGAAATCCCTATTTTATATGGTCTTTCTTTTTGGGCCTTTAAAAAGAGAGACCGTGGTTGTTTTCCAGTTGGACGCAGAAACTACGTCTTTTTTTGGGTAATTTATTGCTGAAATGACATTTGCAGGTGATTGATCTTTGCGGAATTCTTGTTTTATGGTGCCTCATGAGTGGTAGAAGGGTTGATTTAGTGCGCCAGATTTCCTTGTTTTTTGGGGTCTTTCTTTTTCTAGGAGCGGCGGATGTAGCCCAAGGAGCCAATTGGTTACACATGGCATGGGGAGGCGGGCAGGAAATTAACCAAGTCCTGAATTTTAGAGGTGGGTTTTCGTCGACTACTGGCGCTGATCGGCCGACCATGTGTTTGGAGGTCAGCCCGTGGGGCCCGATGTCCCTAGAGGCATGTGGAACTGGTTCTGGGATTTTGCATTCTTCTGAAGGTGCCGAGATAGCCCACTTTCGAACTAAATGGACTATGTTCAATTGGAAATTAGAGTCGTCGAACCTCAAGGTGCAGCCTGGTATGGGTTTTGCCGAATTGCAGCTGAGTGCGGATGAACCCGGTTTTCGATTTGGCAGCCCCGATGGTCCATCTATCGAGACAGCAGGGCCTGAGGCCAGTATTTCATTACAATGGCATAGCTCTATTGGTGCCGGAATAGAATTGGTGGGTGATTTGAGTATGGGGGCTGGTTGGTTTGCGCACGCCGAAAAGCTATTAATTCCCCAAAAGCAGATTCAGCCTTTTGCCGATTTGACGATTGGTTTGGGGTGGTAGCTTTTAGCTCTTTGGTGAGCAGGCTAGGCGCCTTTATTCGGTTCGATTAGCTTTTTGAGTAGTTTGTACCAATAGGTTTTTAGGGTGCGTAACCAGGTTGGTTGTGATTCATAGCGTTTTGAGAAACCGATGGCATAATCGAAGATCTTCTCGTTGGCACTTTGGGCAATCGTTGGGTCGGTAGTTTCAATATTCTGCTCATAATTATGGTACAAAGCCAGTTCATCCATGTTGTTGCTGCCAAAATTAACGTATTCATCATCGATGACAACGCCTTTGGTGTGGAGCCAGCCGTGGTTTTGTGGACCGTCGTACAGATATATTTTCACGTTTGGAAAATCTTTGATTCTGTCAAAGAAGTCGTAGGCGATGAGTTTATAGCCTTCCCACTCGCAAACTCGTGGATACACTATTTCGATTTCAATTCCTTGCTTCGCTTTTTCTTGGACAATATTCATCAGTTCGTTGTCACTTAGAAATTCGTTAATGATGCGAACCTTATGCTGAGCCCCTCTGATTGAGTCGTAGTAGGTTTCTGTTGCGCGGTGTTGAACGTACGGGATATTCGTTACGATTCGAGCTGAAGAGGTTCCACACTGAGGGACTTCGGGGAAGTACTCTTTGATAAATTGTGAGAAGTTGGTTTGGGCTTCTGGCATGGTGCCGCCAAAGTAGAGCCAGCTCGCGAAAAAG
>CAXGXL010000256.1:0-5786 GCA_964013555.1 uncultured bacterium | reverse complement strand
GTTGTTTGGGGGCTTTGCGTTTAGAAGAACGAGGCCATTCGTAGAATCCTGAAGCTGGTACGAGGCAACGCCGCTTCCGAAAAGCACTCTTAAATGATGATTTATCGTCGACCGACTCACTGCGCGCGTTGATTAGAATAGAAGGAGGCGATCTTGTTTGGGACCACGAAGGAATCAGGCCCCATCGGACCAAATCGAGAATATTCTCACCCTTTCTATGCCGTATAATCGGTACCTCCTGGCTTGGAGCTATATTGTACCTTGGGGTGAGAGAAGAAAAATCAGCCAGTCGAAAGAGGCTCAAAAGCTCCTCTTTTGGGGCTGAGAGTGTGTAGCGACCGCACATGGATTTCTTAATAGTTCATAAGTGGGTACATTGCCAAATGCTTGAGTGCCCTTGGCAGCTGAAATGAAAAAGCTCTTTGTTTAGTCTTAATGTATTAGGGAATATTCCCAAAATGAAAATGGCGTCGAAGTAGTCACCTACCTCGACGCCATTTTTAGTCGCAAATCAACTTGTGCTTAGAGGCGATCTTTAAGAGCCTTAGCCGCCCGGAAACCAACTGTTTTTGAAGCTTTAATTTTAATTACTTCACCAGTTTGTGGGTTTCGGCCTTTTCTAGCTTTTCGAGTGCGAACTACGAAAGTACCAAAGCCAGGGTACGAGAATCGCTTCTCTTTCTTAATGGAAACGGAAACATTCTCAAAAACGCCGTCGATCAACTCACCGATGGTTCGCTTTGTTAGTTCACCGTCAAAATTCTTGTGAAGCTTTTCAATTAGTTCTGCCTTAGTCATTGTTTTCTCCCTAACAAATAGGTTTGGAGCCCCCCGGTCCAAGCTTGCCGAACTTCCTTCGACTCTCTTGGATTAGCCAACCTCCGACTTGTGGGGCATAGTTCGAAGCTAAATAGCTAGCGGTGAAGAGATCTCGGGTCAAGACCTACTGCAATTTCAAGAAGTTGCCAGGAGGTCTAGAAGGCTACAATCGGCGACTTTCTCGGATTTTAAGACTTAGAAATTCAATGAATACAATATGTTAAGAAAAAAGTACGTTGCAGCGCCCTGGGGTGCTCTTTTTGAGTAGAAAATCGTTCCTTGTATTCTCGCTCCGCCCTGAAAATAAGGCCTTTGCGCTCTATTGCGTTGTTCGATTGTTTTTCTGGGCGCAACCGGTCCACAAATTTCCTAAGAATGATGCTCGATGTTTGTGTTTCTTTGCTCTGTGCTGTTTTGGATACTCCAGGTGGGTGGAGGCCTTTGAGGGAGGGCTCGAGCACTGTGTTTTTTATTTTCTATTTTGGAAGGTAGATTGCGGTTACCACGGTTCCACTATTGAGCATACCTTCGCCGGTGGGAATACGAGCCAGGGCATTGATATTTACCATGGAGCTGAGTTGTCCAGAACCTTGTTTAGTTGTTGCTGTTATAAAGTAGCCATCTTGGTTGGAGGTGATTGTTGCTCTGATAAATTGCTCACGGGTTTTATTCAGCTGAACCGGGTGGGTTAGTTTAGCTTGGGTTTGCGGTTCAAAGTGAGATGTTGAACCTGAGAGCTTGAGTATTGCTGGTCGTGCAAAAAGCTCGAAGGTAACGAAACTGCTTACCGGATTTCCAGGGAGTCCTAGTATGGGCACGTCGAAAATACGGCCATAGACCAATGGTTTTCCCGGCTTGATTGCGACTTTCCAAAAGTCGAGCGTGCCTTCTTTGCCGACTATGGATGTAATGAAATCGAAATCACCGACTGAGACTCCACCGCATGTTAGAATAAGGTCTGCTTCCTTCGCTGCTTGCTTGAGGCACGTTGCGAGGGCTTCAGGTGCATCCGGTGCAATGGGCTGTTGAACGGCTATGGCTCCGCAAAGCTCGACTTGTGCTGCCAGCATATGACTGTTGGAGTTTGGGATTTGTCCTGGCTCGAGTTTGTGGTTCAAAGGCTTGATCTCATTGCCGGTAGGAAGAATCGCCACCCGGGGTTTCCGATGTACGGGTATATCCAGTTGGCCTTGTGCCGCGAGCATGGCTAACTCTCCAGGCCCAATTTTCGTGCCCTTTTCAAGGACTGAAGTTCCGAGCTCAACATCTTCTCCTTGAAAGCGAATGTGTTGTTTGGGGGTCGCTTTTTCATATATTGAGACCACGTCATCTTCTCGCTCTGTGTTTTCTTGAAGAATGACGGCATCGGAGCCTTGGGGTACCATTGCGCCGGTGTAAATTCGAAATGCTTCGCCTCGCTTTAGGCTTCTCGATGGCCGTGAGCCGGCTGCAATGGTTTGTGTCACTTTGAGATGGACTGGTTTTTGTTTTGTTGCAGTGGATGTGTCTTCACTACGCAGAGCATAGCCGTCCATTGCTGAGTTGTTGAAGGGGGGCAGTTTTCTTTTAGCAACAATATCCCTCGATAATATGCGACTTTGGCAATTCGAAAATGGAATACTCTCTTCCGAAACGGGATGCAGTGTTTCAATAATTTTCTTCTGAGCCTGATCTAAGGAGAGCATTTAGGAACCCCACTTTTCTACTAGGTGATATGCTTCTTCGGTGAATTTTTCCTGGTGATGGCGTTCGTATTCTTTCCAAGTACACAATGATGATGTGTCTTCAACTTTATCGACAAAGAGAATACCGTTTAGGTGATCTACTTCGTGTTGATAAGTACCCGCCGTGATGCCTCGAGCTTCAAAATCGAGTTGATTACCTTGTGAATCAAGGGCTTGAACTCTAATCTCTGCATATCTGTTTACTCGCCCTCTAAGGTTGGGGACGCTAAGACATCCTTCATAATTGGAGAAGGTTTCACTGGAGAGTGGAGTAATGATTGGGTTAATCAAAACCGTAAGAGGAATCTTGGGCTTGTAGGGGTAGCGTGGGTTGTTATTGACTTCTAGAGCACATATTTGAAGAGGGTTGTAAACTTGGATAGCGGCGAGGCCTGCTCCATTTGCGTCACGCATTGTCTCTACTAAATTGTCTACAAAGGCCTGGAGGACGGGGTTGTGGAGCTCTTGAGGTTCAACTGCTTGAGCGATTTGCCGAAGGACGGGATGACCGATATGAGCTATCTTGAGTAAGGGCATGGTAGTTTCCGTGTTCTTGCCAAATTGACTGGTATAAACGGTATAAAGAAAGAATGGCTTCTCATAAACCCAATAATGAAGGAATTCGGCGCCCACCGCCTCAAAGTCTCTCGGAGTTGCGAATTCGAGCTGAGGCATTGACTGGCCACAGCATTGGCCGCTTAGCCAAGGCTCTGCAAATGCAGGTCCCGCAGAGCAATATTCGTTCTAAGGGCTTTATTGGGCAACTCGTCGAGCGTGCCCTTGGGGCCGATCCTAAGGCTGGGCCCCGACCTGATTTTTCAGGGTTAGGGGTAGAACTCAAAACAATCCCAATAGATGGTGAAGGGCGACCGACCGAAACAACGTTTTGTTGTTCAATTAAAATGGCCTCCGCAGATCAGGAGCTTTGGGAGAATTCGAGATTGAAACTTCGATTGACGCGGGTCTTATGGGTCCCAGTGGAGTCCTCTAAAGTGGCGGAGCTTTCTGAGCGTCGAATAGCACGCCCTGTTTTGTGGGCGCCAACGCCTTCTCAGCTCCAACTATTAGCGGCTGATTGGGAGCATCTGATGGGGGCGATTGGAAGTGGTCGTGGTGGTACTTTAACTGCGCGAGAAGGCGAAGTACTCCACGTGCGGCCCAAGGCTGCCAATGCGTCCGTTCGAAGAGTAGCACCGGGGTCACAGGGGTTGGAGATGACTTTACCTTTGGGGTTTTATTTGAGAATTCCGTTTACTACTTCTATTTTACTTGCGGGCAGCAACATGGGACTCTCGTCAACGAATTCGGAGAGTTAGGGCTTTAAAATGAATCTTGCTCATAGGCGGAGACAATCCGTGCGCTTCTCTAGGAAATCTTCTATCGTTGCTGGCCGGTGGGGAAGTCGGTTGGAACTTCGCAACACTGTGGACGAACTTGATTCCCTATTAGGGGATATGACCTGCCGAGCTCTCGTCAAATCAAAGCCTCCCAGAAAGCGGAGTATTAAGGAGGAATACGTTGAGTCCGTAACCCGGCTTGTGGCGTTTCGGGCTCAGTGTGAATCAGAGTGGGGTGAGGCTACAACTAGGATTGATTTGGCAAAACTGGGGCATGGCGAACTTTATGCGGTCCGAAAAGCCCTTTTTCTCCGTAAGTTTCGTCGAATGCCGGAGGATATAACGGAGGGTTTTCTAACAGCCAGCGGGAGCGTCGATGGAAAACGCATTGAGCCTCGTGAGATTTATTGGCAGAGGTTTCGGCCTTTAGCCCAGCCATTGGGGCAGATGGTTGTGGTTTCACCCTCATTTGGTGAGACCAGTCGAGACTATTACGAGTTGGCATTACAATTGAATCGCTTAGGCTACGATACTTTGCTCATGGATCATCAATGGGGCGGTTACAGTGAGGGACATTTAGACGAGTTGGATAGTGGCTTTGGAGTAGCGCGAGATGTAGCTTCGGTAAGTGCTTTCGCACAACGTCTTATGGAGCGTGAATACGAGCAGAGGCCCCGGTGTGCAATCACGCTGATTGGTAAGGGCCTTGGGGCGAGTGCAGGGGCGTTGGGGGCAGCGGTTTTGAATGACCTTAGCTTGCTTCGCTTAGACGGTTGGCCGATGCCGAAAGGAGTGAATTCCGTGTTAATCGATCCCTGGCTTGGTGGAGAAGCGACTTTGCTAGCTAAGTCGCGAACACTGGCGAGTTTAATGTCAGTGGTAGCTTACCCTCGAAGCTCTGAAGATTCTGAAATAATTCACTTGGATTCCACTAAGAATCGTAGAGGCCACGTTAGAGCCATCACAAGAGCTGGTTTTGACCTGAAGCGACTGTGTGAATTGCTGGAATCGGGAAGTAGGAGCGATGGTGATTTGTACATTATTCGATTTGATAAGCATCTCCTGGGAGATCCACTCAAAAGTGCCTGGTTGGCTAGTCTGTACGAGGACAGAGCAATCCTGAAAATGGTTGACAATCGCCATATTCCGTTACCAATGGTCAATGCTCTAAATGGGTATGTGATTGCAGGTCTAAAATCTTTGCGGAGGTGAAAGGTGGCGCTCTTGAGTGAAATTGTTCTCGTTGGGAACTTTTCGAGGGGCTTTATCTTGACACTGAGGTCAAAGACAATAGAGGGTGCTTAATGAAGCGCTTGTGGCTCTGTGCAGCTGGGCATTGGAAGCGAATGGTATGGGGATGTGCATTACTCTTCCTGACCAATGCAGCTGCCCTAACGATTCCTCAATTGACTCGAATGGCTATTGACGGTCTTCAGGCGCCGGATTCTAGTCTCTTTTTGAAAGAAATAGCGTTGGTTATGGTTTTGGTTGCGTTGGCCGGAGCCTGTTTTCGGACGTTGAGCCGCGTTCATCTCTTCTACGCTGCACGGGATGTGGAGTTAGATTTACGTTGTCAATTCTATGATTTTCTTACGACCCTTGAGCCGTCTTTTTACCAGCGAAGTTCAACCGGCGATCTTATGAGCCGCGCTACCAATGATTTGACTCAAGTTCGATTGCTATTGGGGCCCGGGGTGTTGAATATCGTCAATACGACGATAGCTTATACGAGCGCGATTCCCTTGATGTGGATGATTTCACCCAAGTTAACCGGAATTATTTTTTCAATTTATCCGCTTTCCCTATTTCTGATGCGATATTTGGGGCGACAACTTTATTTGCGTAACCGAGCTCAGCAAAAAGCAATGGGGGATATTTCTGGATTGGTGCAGGAGTCGCTTTCGGG
>CAXGXL010000255.1:0-5790 GCA_964013555.1 uncultured bacterium | reverse complement strand
CAGTTCCCTGGTTCCAACTTCCGTCCCAATGGAAGCATAGAGCCCCACCCGTTTTGCACCCCTAGATTGCAGCTCTTGAAGTACCCTGGGCACAATCGTTCGACTGAATTCCTCTCGCGCTCGAGAACCGAGGCCTTCTCGAAGTTCTTTCATTTTTCGTCGCAATGCTGCTTTTACCTCCAAAATTGCACCTCTCCGCTTAGGTTTAGCAAAAACGAGCGGCCTAAGCTTCATAGAAAACCATATTCAGGCCAAGTTAGCGCTTATTCAATGCCTCTTGTGGCGATTCTTAAACCAACTCTTTGCCCGGCCTGGGCACGGTTTAACAGAGTATCGGGAAACTAGCCACCCACGGGAACGGGACGCCGAGATTGCAAGAGAGTTTTTTGGACCGACCGACAAGACCCACCATGGCCGTGTGACCTCTACCGATGAACCTGGACTCACCAGGTGGGTGCGACCTCTGGGGTATTAGGCTTCCCGGTAACCTCGCCGGGCTTGCTCACCACCCCACGAACGGCGGCTCCCTTATTCAAAGCATTGGTTCACGAAGTATGAAGCCAAGCACGCACCGGGCAGGAAACTTGTCGTTAATACCGGTCCTAAAGGGGATGCTTCCGCAACCACCCTTCATAGCAATAATGGGAGATCAACCAAGATGGGTCAATTAAATTCTGGTCACATCCCCCCTTTCCACATGCCTAGGGTTCGGGCGTCAGTGCGTTGACAACCGGTTCTGGCTTTAGGTACAAGGGCTTGCAACAAAAATCACGGAAGATCTCTCATGTTTCCTTTGATTGTTTCGGCTCTACTTACCATTACGGTAACCACAAATGCACCGCAGGAAGCCCCTTTAATTCCTGGCGCGGTGGCTATGAAAGAGCCTGGTCGCTATAAGTCCATAAGAACCTACGACGATACAGTTTTGTATTACCAACGCTACTTTCGCTCCCGGGGTGGCGTCAGCTGGCACAATATTGTCAATCTTCCCTCCGTCAAAGCTAAGCATATAAAAAGTCTTAAGAAAATGACCCCATGGGCTGGGATCAATATCTATGAAACTAAGGGAGAAGTTCGCATTTTTATCGTACCGCGTTCCATTAAGTTAGCTTCCCCCTAGTGCCTGATATTCCCTATTTATTGTTCAAAGGGAGAAGCACTTGAATCATAGCCGTTGATTCGAAATACTGCGAAGTGAAACAACTTTCGCGCCGGGGAGCCACCTTGAACGATTCAGACGACCAACCGGGCAAGCTATTGTCATCCCGCCTTGGCGCGCTGAAAGTGCCCGAAATTAACGACTTAGCTCAGCTTGGACCACCTCCAAGCTCCCCCAAAAAAGACCTTATCAACAACAAACCTCTCCTTTTATGCGTAGACGATGAACCGTTCATTCTGGAGGGGCTCTCCTTGAATCTCCGGCGTCACTTTGAGGTCCACACCGCGCCTGACGGCCCCCACGCTCTTGAATTGCTGCGCGAAAGATCACAAATCCGGTATTCAATCATTCTATCGGATATGCGCATGCCGAAAATGGACGGAGCAACCTTCCTCAATCAAGCCCGCAAAATCTCTCCAGACAGTGTTCGAATCCTCTTAACAGGACACGCAGATCTCCAAGATGCCATAAGGGCTGTTAATGAAGGGCATATTTTCAGCTACCTTTCGAAGCCGTTTCCGGCTCCAAAACTGCTGCTTCGGTGTCAAGAAGCGCTCAGGCAGTACCACATAAACCGAGCCCAAAAAGACGTTCTCGAGAGAACTCTCTGGGGCACCATTGAGGTCCTCATACAGATACTAAATATGGTAAATCCGCTCGCATTTGGACAGACCCATCGAACTTTATCCACCGTGCGTCAGCTCGCCACCCATTTGAACTTAAAGGAGGCCTGGCAATTCGAAATTGCAGCTATGCTCTCCCAAATTGGATGTGCAACGATTTCAGCGGAAACCTTGGCCAAAAAGGAGGGTAATGGCCCTCTCAATGAAAAAGAACAAGAGGTCTTCGACCGCCACCCTGAAATTGCAGCCGAATTAATCCAAAAAATCCCGAATCTGGAGCCAGTCGCTGAAATGATACGCGGTCAATTTTCGTCCCCCGAGGAAACGGATTTCACAAGCGATTTGGCTGACACAGAGCGCGTTACCCTAGGAGCACAACTTCTACGTTTAGCATATGACTTTGGCCGACTCACCTTAAAAGGGCATTCCGCAGCAGAGGCCGCAGCCCACCTAAAAACTAAGCCGAACACCTACCACCCTACCTTATTAGCAGCCCTTAACGCAGTCGAGTCAACCCGCCCTCAGTTTCTCACTAAGTACATCACTGCCAATGAATTAAGAGCCGAAATGATTCTTGATGAGGACATCCTCACCCGGCCCGGTGTACCGGTTGTATCTAAAGGCTCACCGGTCACCCCAGAGCTTTTGGATAAGCTGAGCCGCTTTAAAGAAGGGGTCGGCCTGCGGGAACCTTTTAGAGTTAAGATTGCTTTCTAATAATGAGTAAAGTTTTCTTGCATTCCCTTGTTTCATCTTAGTTACCTAAGTAGTGTCTTTTGACCGACTCCTCCCTTCTAAGGCATCTACCCAACTCTAAAGCCCCAGCCCTAAAAGATGGACAAGGGCTTCAGAGACCGATATCACCTCGCCAAAGGAAACCACTCGATGCCAAAAACCACCGCGCGCCTTAGCCGTCTTGTAGCCCCTCTCCTTGTCGTTTTCTGTCTCGGTATTCTGTGGTGGATACTGCCAAGCTCTAACGAGAAGAACCGGTCGACTGATCTACCCAGCCAATCCAGGTTATCGCCCTCCGCTTCAGGAGGAGAGCACAGCAACTCCCAAGCCGCGAAGCTCCCCGGCACAGATGTGCCTACCGAAGCCGAACGAAAGCTTCATGCTATTGTAAACGGCAGCGTCGTAACGCCATCGAATGAACCGGTTGCCGGAGCAGTGGTCTTGGCTCTTCCCATCGACCAAGTTAACGATACCCCCCTTCAAGCCCGTTCGAACAAAAATGGAACCTTCTCGTTTACTGGGCTTAATTCGGGGGCGTATAAATTTAGCGCTACCGCCCCAGGATACGCCGGTGTTTCTTCTCGAGAGATCCCTCTTTCGCCGGGTACCCACCCCACGAGACTACTGTTGCAACTCTCTAAAGAGGGCTTTACCGTCACCGGAACAGTTTACGACTCCGGTCAAGGAACCGTTTCCGGCGCCAATATTAGCGCATATCTCGGCTGGAATGACACCACGTACCGAGCCATAAGCGACCCGGCCGGCAAATACAGCCTGACTCTCCCCCCAGGCAGCTACAGAGTGAAGGCCAACGCCCCCCTTTACGCGAGTCAAAGTCAGCGCCTGCAACTTTCGAACGAGAGAAACTTAGATTTTCAGCTCACCCCAGCGGCCACTCTTTATGGTCAGGTACTCGAACGTGGTGAGGCGAAGGGTATCCCAAATGCAACGGTGCGCCTGCACAACACCAAGCAGACCCAGTGGCGACAGCGTACTGTGCTCACCAATAAAGAGGGTTTTTTTGAGTTCGGGGACGTTGATCCAGGAAACTACCAGCTATCTGCCCACAAAGACCAACTATTTGGAGCACACCCTCATCAGCTGGCCTTAACCACCGCCAGCGCCATTCAGGATATCGTCATCCAAATGGACAGGGGCTTTACCATCGCTGGAAAAATAGTTTCCGCAGATGGCCAAGGCATCGACAAGGCCTCCGTCGTGATTCGCGCTCGGTCCCTTCGTAGTAGCCGGATGGAGGGCAACACCAATCCAGATGGAACCTACAGCATTAGCGGGCTGCCGCCAGGGCGTTACAGCGTTAGGGCTAGGGCAAATGGCTTTTCTACCGAGCGCCTCAACGAAATCTCGGTTGTAGATCAGGACCTCGCAAACGTAAATTTAACCCTAAACAAAGGTGTTCAAATCTCCGGTCGGGTCGAGACTGAAGACGGAACTGCCGTTTCGAGCGCCATCTTGCGTGGCACCCCCACCAAAGGCATGTGGTTCTTTCGCGGCTTCGACGAAGACCAAAGCCAACTCGATGGAACCTTTGAGCTCAAAAACCTCCCCTCTGGTGATATTAAAGTTCAGGCAACTCACACCGTAAAAGGCACGACCTCTCAGGTAGTAGCCAACCTAGCGCCAGGTGAACATAGGAAGGAAATAATTTTAACACTTAAACCGGGCTACCGCATTAACGGAGTCGTGAGGTGGGATGACGGGCGTCCGGCCGAGGGGGTTCTTGTTTATGCGCGTGAAACCCGCAGGGGCCGCGGTCAACGAGCACCAGAGACCGTGTCCGACCGAGATGGTTCCTTTAGCCTCGGTCCATTATGGGAAGGGCAATTTCAAGTATGGGCCACAACTCGAGTCGCAAGCGGTTGGCGGCCCTACCCCGACTCCATGGGATCTCAACCCATCGTCGTGACGCTTCCCGGTGAGGATCCGGACGCATTATTGAACCTTAGCCTTGAACAACCGAACCGAGTGATTAGCGGCCGGGTCCTGGATCCCGAAGGTCAACCCTTGGCCGATTGCCAAATAGGCGCCACCCGTGAAACACCCAATAGAGTACAAAGACGCAGGTGGCAGACCAGCCTGGGGGAAGAGACGACCCAGTCAGCCGCGGACGGGAGCTTTACCCTAACAAATTTGGTAAGCGGCACTTACACCCTTGAAGCGTCGCACCCAAACTACCCAACCGACAAGAGAACACAGGTTCAGTCCGACGATACGAATTTCATTTTCCAACTCAAACAAGGAGCTTCACTTGCAGGACTGGTTCAACGAAATGGACGCCCCGTAACCAGCTACGATATTACAGCATCCACCCAAGGCGAAACCATGCGCTTCAGGTCCAGATTGGCCGGAGCTAAAGTGAGCGACCCGAGTGGGGCTTTTTTGATTCAAGGCCTGCCGGCACAGACTTATACTCTAACTGTTGAAACGAGCGATGGCCACGCCGGACGACTCGAAGAGGTAAACCTCGCCACTGGCGAAGTAAAAACAGGCCTTGTTGTGACCCTCGAGGACGGAATCGAAGTCGTAGGGAGGCTCGCAGATGCAGAAACAAATACCCCCCTCGCGGGCGTAGACATTTTTGCTTCGTCACCGGGGGGGAGATACAACACGCAAACCGATAGCGAAGGAGAGTTCTCCTTTTCAGGTATTGCACAGGGTAGCACCTTTGGGCTCTATGTAGCAGCCGACCGTAGCACCTTCATCCCAGATTCATTTCAGTTCGTCACGACAAAAAAGGTCACCGACCTCGGGGTGCTTCGCCTCTTGCGCCCCCAAGAAAACAACCAAGACCGCTTTGCGCTGCCTATTTCGTTCCGGCATGAAAACGGAGCGCCTCGTGCTCAAGCCAATCATCAAGGGATCAAGCGAGGCGATGTTCTTGTTTCGGTCAACACGAGTACGGTTCAAGGCATCGGGAATCGAGGTCTGCGAAGCCTGCTTCAAGCCCCCGCGGGAACCGTAACCAAGCTCACCTTACTCCGAGGCACCGACGAGACATACACCGTCGCCCTAACCCATTTAGCGGCCGAGACTCCTCCTCGGCCTTAGAGTAAACAGTCTCCCAGAGACAAAAACTACGGCCTCCTTTTCTCTTTAACCTCAGGCCCAGCTCTTAGTGTTTCGGTGCCTTACCTAAAGGTATTACCACCTTATGGGTTCGTTATTATTGAAGCTTTCTTTCGCGCCTCATTTTTATAAGCCTTTTACACAACTTTTCGAAGCCTGACCGATAACTGAGGGGACACCACCACT
>CAXGXL010000254.1:0-5812 GCA_964013555.1 uncultured bacterium | reverse complement strand
GGTTTTCCCTTCGACTTCCGTCTTGGATACGGAAAATCCATTAACCCAAAAGCTAAAGTGATAGCCGTAAATCGAAGCCCATTTGACCTACGAAAAAACCGGCGCCCCACCTTGGGAATTCGAGCCGACGGAAGCCATTTCCTCCAACAACTCGCCCAAGCTACCGGCGGAGCTGGAGGTCCATGGGGAACTTGGTTTGACAAGCTTCGCAAGAATGAGAACGACCGAGAAGCCCAAATTGCAACACAAGCTCAAGTACCAGCTAGTGAATACATCAACCCACTTTTGGTTTGCCAAAGCCTTGAAAAACACATGAGCCAAAACGCAATCATGGTAGTAGACGGCGGTGATTTCGTTGCAACCGCATCCTATATTGTACGTCCCCGCAAACCGCTTTCCTGGCTCGATCCCGGCGTCTTTGGAACCCTCGGCGTAGGAGGTGGGTTCGCACTGGGAGCTTCGCAAGCCCGTCCGGACAGCGAGATATGGATTATCTATGGCGATGGCTCAGCCGGCTATTCGCTCATGGAATTCGATACATTCGTACGCCATAAAATTCCCGTTATCGCCATCGTAGGAACCGATGCATCATGGGCACAGATTGCTCGTGAGCAAATCGACGTATTGAAAGACGACGTAGGAACAACTTTACTGCGCACAGATTATCACCTTGTGGCGGAAGGCCTAGGAGGAAAAGGACTATTACTTAGCAAGGCTGAAGAAACCGACTCCACAATAAAAAAGGCGAAAGAGCTGGCCAAACAAGGACACCCTGTTTTAGTCAACGTTCAAATCGGCAGCACAGACTTTCGCAAAGGCTCCATCTCTATTTGATGCTGTGTAGAGAATTGCTCAAGTAGAAAAAGAAGAACCACAGCCACATGAGCGAACAATATTAGGATTCTCAAACTTAAACCCGGTCCCATTGATCGCATCCACATAGTCAACAACGGTCCCATTAAGATGAGCAGCACTAAACGGATCAATAAAAACTGTGATCCCATGCTGCTGCGCCACGAAATCCATTTCGTTGGGCTCTTTTGCAAAATCAAGTAAGTACTGAAGCCCCGAGCAGCCGCCTCCAGTAACCCCAACCCGCAACCCATAGCCAACGAGTTCCTCTTGTTCGATTGCTTCCCCAACCATTTTCGCTGCATTCTCGGTTAAAGAAACGGGCATTGGCAGAAGAGGAACTTCCCCTGAACCGGCCCCATTTTGAATCGCCAGCGTACCCTTATCGCCTCGAACGTCATCTAAAGAAATAAACTGTGACATTCTAACTAAAACCTCTAGCACCCTAGTGCATTCGTTATGTCCCTGGAATTCCCAAGGCTCTCGTAAAGAGGACTAATTCCGTCCTCATTCTATACTAAGCATGATATCGATAAGATGCAATTTCCAGAAAAGTCAATCGTGCTTGAAAAGAAATCCGTACAACGCCATACTCCAACGCAACATGTCAAAAGCAAACGCAAAGTTCCGCTGCATCGAATGCAGCTCGATCTATGAACTCAACCGGACTATCTACAGCTGCGAAAATTGCGGCGGTCTCTTAGAAGTTGTTCATAATCAAGAAGTTATCATGAGCAAGACCGCCTCGGAGTGGAAAACACACTTCGATAAGAGGCATGGAGGTCGCCCTGGCCCATACGGCTCAGGTGTTTGGCGCTTCCATGAATGGGTACTCCCGGATCTTCCCAAAGAATCCATCGTAACGCTCGGCGAAGGCGCTTCGCCCTTAGTCTCCGCTTCACACCTTTCCAACAAGTGGAGGATTGATTTGGGGATAAAACAATGCGGGCATAGCCTTTCAGGCTCATTCAAAGATCTGGGCATGACCGTTTTGATCTCCCAGGTCGCAGAAATGCGCCGCCAGGGAACTGAAATTCCGGCGGTTGCTTGTGCATCTACGGGAGATACCTCGGCCGCCTTGGCCGCTTACGGTGCTGCCGCAGGAATACGCACACTTGTACTCCTGCCTCGCGGAAAAATCACTGCAGCCCAATTGGTACAGCCACTCTCTCATGGCTCTCGAGTGCTCGCTATCGACACGGACTTCGACGGGTGCATGAAACATGTTCAGCGACTCTGTGTTGAAGAGGGGGTCTACCTCGCTAATAGTAAAAACAGCTTACGCATCGAGGGACAAAAAACCGTCGCTTTCGAAATCTGCCAAGGGTTGGGCTGGAAGATTCCAGACTGGATTGCCATCCCGGGAGGAAATCTCGGCAACGTATCGGCCCTGAGTAAGGGCTTCACCATGCTCAAGCAAGCCGGTATCATCTCGGAAGTCCCTCGAATTCTCGTAGCACAAAGCGCGCAAGCCAACCCACTCTTTGAGTCGTATCAACGTAACTTCGCCCCGCTCCAACCTCTCGTCGCGAAACCCACTCAAGCATCCGCTATTCGCATCGGCAATCCCATTTCTTTTCCCAAAGCGATAGCTAGCCTAAAAATGTCGAATGGCATTGTACAATCGGTCTCCGAGCAAGAACTCACCGAAATCGGACGCGAAGCGGACCAAACCGGACTTTTTGTTTGCCCTCATACCGCCGTTGCCCTGGCCGGAGTTCGCCAAGCCCTCAACGATTCTACCATCAAATCTGGAGAGTCCGTTGTGGTAATTGCTACCGCACATGGACTCAAATTCACTGAATTCAAAACTGCAACCGCCAGCAACACAGTGGCCGGCGCTAATTTAGAGCGTGCTCTACTTCCGGTTGAAGTAGACAACGACTTCGAGCAAGTTCGCAAAGCGGCTTTGGACTAATCACGAATTACATTGGACCCCTTTATGAGCCAACCCTCACCACTCTCTTTGTTTTGGACCATCGCAAAACACGAATTGTTGTTGATCCTGAAAACCCGCCGGGCTTTTGCGGCCACGGGTCTCTACGTCATAAGTGCTTTGCTAGGTAGCTTTATCTATATCTATTCTCTGCGCAAAATTGAACAAGCCCTGGCAAGCGCACTGGTCGAGCAGGGCTCTGACCCACTAACCGCAGCAAGCACCGTTGGCCTAATGAGTTCAGAAGCCTACGAAAAAACACTCAGTTTCTTCGTTGGGCATGACCTTGAATTCATTTCTGAGATTTTTCGAGCATCTCCCCTATTACCGCTCTGCTTGTGGGGCTCACTTGCCTTTTTGCCTCTACTTATTTTGGTTACAAGTTTTGACCAAACCGTAAACGATATCCATTCACGCTCAATCTGCTACAGCCTGCTTCGTATCTCCCGTCGTAGCGTTATCCTCGGAAAAGTCTTTGCCCATGCAATTTTAACGATGGCCCTAATCGCGGTGTGCTTTGCTCTTTTACTTCTCATCGCAATGTATCAATTGGAAAATATTGATTTCTCCCACACCATAGGTGGATTCGTTCGCATCTGGGTTCTCTTATTGCCCTTTGGCCTATGTTACATCTCATTAACTTCCTTAGCATCGACCTTGGCCAAGAGCCCTTTCGGAGCACTTGGCTTATCGGCCGCATTTTTTCTTGGATTAAAGGTCTTGAGTTGGTTCCAGAATATTGCCCCAAACTCCTCATATGCACTCTTACGGCACCTCCGCTGGCTCAGCCCAAACACCTATACCTCGGGGCTATGGCTCCAAGATCCTATCGAGCCATTCATAAGTTCTTGCGCTTACCTCTGCCTTAGTGCTGCCTTCCTTTTTCTGGGCATCAAACACCTCGAAGCGAAAGATCTCTAATGAATATAGCAGCTCAAACCATCAACCTGCGTAAAACCTACGGCAGCATTGTCGCCGTAAACAACCTCAATCTAAGCGTTCCCGCTGGCTCGGTTTTCGGGCTTCTAGGCCCCAATGGAGCAGGTAAAAGCACAACCTTTGGCATCCTCGCTGGATGGCTCAATCCCACGTCCGGAACCAGTTACGTTCTCAACACTCCCTCCCAAGAGCTTTCTAAACTAGGTGGCCAAATTGCTGCGCTTCCGCAAGATGCAGCATTCCCACCCCAAATTTCGGTCAAACAAGAACTCACTCATTTCGGAAGACTCATGGGCCTCTCAAAAAGCGATGCTTGGAAAGAAACTGAGCGTGTTCTAGAAGCAGTCTCCCTGCAAAATGCAGCAACACAGCGAGGCTCAGAATTATCTCACGGAATGGCCAAGAGAATAGGCATTGCACAAACATTGATTGGGGCCCCAAAAGTTATTTTCTTGGATGAGCCAACCGCGGGGCTAGATCCAGCCAGCGCTCGACAAATCAAGGATCTTATTGCCACACTAACCCCGCAAACCACCGTAGTAATTTCCAGTCACAATCTTAGCGATATTGAAGAAATCTGCACCCATGGCGCTATCTTAGAGCGCGGGAACATGACCATTAGCGGTACCATTGGAGAACTCACTAGACAAAGCAACGAAATTTCGATCGAAGTTCAATCGAATAGAGCAATTCCTCAAGGTGAATTAGAATCTGAGTTCGGCTTGGGCTCGGTTAGTACATCTCCCACACAAAACGACACTTTAACTCTCACCATTTCCTTCTCCAACGAGCGGGAAGTTACTGATGCTATAGGAAGAGCACTCAAGATTTTATTGGACGCGAACATTGGGATTCTCGGTGTCCAACGTGGAACCAGCTTAGAATCAGCATTTATTGAATTAACAACCACTGAGTCGGGCTAAAATGAAATCCCTAAGGTGCCCATCGCGCTGACCATTTGATCCTCAAGCCGAGCATTTTCGGTTTGGATCGAACCCCTCAAATTGGATTTTCCATTGTACGTCGTCTCGAATCGCTCATATCGGCCCAAGGCACCAAATTCCAAAGTACCGCCGGAGATTTCCAACAATTCAATGCGAAATCCCCCTTCTACGCGATAACCTAGGCCCGAATCAAAAGACTGACCAATACGCTTGGTTCCACCACTTACTGATAATGGAGCACTAAAATAACCACCAAGGTTAAGCATAACCGGATCTACAAAAGGAATATTCAAAGCCAGCCCAACATAGGGGCCTGAATAAATCGTACCGGGAAACGGACCGGCAGATAGAGGGAATCGAAACATTCCGTAACCCCCTTTAAACTGCAAGTCTCCATCAGACTCGGTGTCCCCAAAAAGCCATCGCAAGTTGAGCCCCCCAATCCCGGAAACCACTGTTGATTGGAGTTCAGATGTTCCAATCAACGTGGTCACTTCACCCATGATTATATCTACGTGTATGCCCACGCCTCGCGCAGCTCCCTCGACTCCAGCTAGCGCCAAAGGATAGGCTTCTAATTGGAGGATACCACTGAAAAATGCTGGGTTTCCGCTCCCATCCTCATTGCAATAACAGCTGATATAGCTTGCAGCATTCGCCGGATCAGGAATAACCCCCAAACGCTGAGCGATTCCCCCTCCTAGATGAAATCGCAACCAATCCCTCGTCAACTCCAAGGTCGAACTTCGCTCCGGGCTGGACCCCGACCGGTCATTGAAAGAAGCCGTCGACCCAATTGGGTCAGGAGAACCATCTGAGCCAAAGCCCTCCGCAACGAGCTTCTCCGAAACTGGCTCCTCTAAATTCAAAGAATTCGAGCCTCCTCCCTCTAAAACCGAAGGATCGGACTCTGACGAATCGGAGGCCGAAGGAGCCGAAGCCGAGACCTCCGGAGCTGGAGTAACAGAATCAGAGGATTCTGCCGGTAAAGCAGCCGAAGCTGAGACTTCCGGCGATGAAGCAGGCGAAGCCGGACCAGAAGGACCGGAGGGCTCCGGCGATGCGGCAGACGAAGCTGGAATAGAAGGCTCGGAGGGCTCCGGCGACGCAGCAGACGAAGCTGGAATAGAAGAATCGGAGG
>CAXGXL010000253.1:0-5818 GCA_964013555.1 uncultured bacterium | reverse complement strand
GAATAGGGGCTCGGGTTGATTTTCGAGACATAGATTGCGCGCAGGTCGATGGGCAATGGCAGGTTACTCTACGGGGTGATGCCTTGGCGCGTGCCGCTGAACTTGGGGCCGGGGAGGCGGAAGTGGAAGTGGATATTCAAGAGAGCAGGGTTGTGGCGAGGGTTCTCTTGCCTGTGAGCTCATTTCAGAAAAATAAGTTTCCACCGAACGAGGTTCGAGAAAGGGCGCAATAGTGGCTTTTGATACACGTCCTAATATGCCGAAGAGCATTAATCCGGCAGTTTTTGAGGCTCCACCGAAGGTTGCTATTCAAGTCCCTAGTAAAAGGCGGGTTGTTGGCTCGGACACTCAACATGTTGGCTCCGTTACCCCGGTTGCTTCAAACAAAGAGCTTCCCGTGCGTGGAGCTGAACTGACTGCGCGTGCTCGTCTGGAGCAATTATTTGATGCGGGTTCGTTTACCGAGATTGATCGAAATGTGCATCACCGAGCTCGTCACTTTGGAATGGATACTAAGTCCATTCCGGGAGATGGCGTTGTTTGCGGTTTTGGGGAAGTCAATGGGCGAGTAGTCTATGCCTTCTCTCAGGACCGAGCGATTTTAGGGGGCTCCCTGGGAGAAGCTCATGCTCGAAAAATCGTCAAGATTATGGATCTGGCCGGGGAGTCGGGAGCTCCGTTGGTGGGGATAAACGACTCCGGCGGGGCTCGGATTCAAGAGGGTATTGATGCTCTAGCGGGTTACGGGGAGATCTTTCGCCGGAATGTGAAATACTCGGGTGTGATACCGCAAATTTCCTTGCTTATGGGGCCTTGTGCCGGTGGCGCTGTTTATTCACCGGCTCTTACTGACTTTGTGGTGATGGTCGATCGAAAGTCCTACATGTTTGTTACAGGGCCAAAGGTCGTAAAGGCAGTCACCAGCGAAGATGTAGACACCGAAACTTTGGGTGGGGGGAAAGTTCATAGCGAGAAGAGTGGCGTGTCGAATTTCTTGGTCCAGAGCGAACTCGAGGGAATCGAACTAGCAAGGAAGATTCTTTCTTATTTGCCCTCGAACAATTGTGAGGTCGTGTCTCAAAGTGAAGTAGAGGATTCACCAACCAGATTGTGCGCGGAGCTTGATAGCATTGTTCCTTCCCAAGCCAACAAACCCTATGATGTTGGAGATGTCATTCGAAGTGTGGTGGATGCAGGTTCCTTTTTAGAGGTTCATGCGGGTTGGGCGAAAAATATACGAGTTGGCTTTGCAAGGCTCGGAGGGTATTCGGTTGGTGTTGTTGCGAACAATCCGCTGATTTTAGCCGGGGTTCTTGATATTGAAGCCTCACGTAAGGCGGCGCGTTTTGTTCGAACTTGTAACGCTTTTTCTATTCCACTAATTAGTTTTGTTGATGTCCCTGGCTTTCTTCCGGGGAAGGAGCAAGAGCACGCTGGAATTATTGATCACGGAGCAAAGTTAGCTTTTGCTTATTGCGAGGCTACTGTTCCTAAATTAACAGTGATTTTACGTAAATCTTATGGTGGTGCTTATATTGTGATGAGTAGTAAGCATGTTGGGGCGGATATGAACTTTGCTTGGCCGCAAGCCGAAATCGCGGTTATGGGGGCAGCTGGTGCTGTGGAGATTCTATATGCAAAGGAGCTCAAAAGTTTTCTGGAGCCAGCTACGCGTGCGCAAGAATTGACCGATGAATACAATGAGCGCTTCGCCAATCCAGGTATTGCCCAGGCGCGTGGATTTGTTGATGCCGTCATCGAGCCAAGTGAGACCAGACGAACGTTATATCGAGCATTGTGTGCTTGCATGAATAAACGTCAGGAACTTCCATTGAAGAGAAATTCGAACGTTCCCCTTTAGCGATTTTTGGGGTGCGTAAAATGACAGCTTGTACAGGGTGAGGCTTGCCTAGCCGTGGGAGCAAAGTACTCTCTTGTTCTCGTTTATCTTTATCTAAGTTTCTGAACTGGCTTTGCTGGAGTCTTCCATTTTCTTGACTACACATTTGAAGGGTCGTTGCAAGTGTCTACGATAGGAGAGTATCTTTGTTGTTTTGGTGGCTCTCCTTGGTCTAGCAATGCACTAAGTGGGGGCTATTGCAGATCGGTTTGGGGGTGTGAGAGACTTTGCAACCGTTTGAATTTGGGGGGTTAAGTCTTGGCCCTCAAATAGGCGTTGGAGCACGTATCGATAAGAGTTATGATTAAATGGATGGCAGTTAATTTTGAATTAAAGGCACCAGCATTTTTGATTGCGGTACCTCAATTGGCGGACTCCAATTTCTCTCAAACCGTGGTTTTGCTTCTCGAGCATCACGATGAGGGCTCGATGGGAGTGATTATCAACCGACCAACGGATCTGCCATTGGGAGAGTTTTGTGCTAGCCAAGAAATGACCTTCCAGGGTGGGGGAGACGGTGCAGTTTATCGTGGTGGTCCGGTGCAGCCTGATCGGGCCTTTTTAGTGCACAAGTCAGCTCATGAGGGGCCGGAAACCGAGCGAATTATGGGGGAGCTGAGGCTGAGTTATTCGCTAGAGTCACTCGAGTTGATTTCTGCGGATCCTCCAGACAGCCTTCGTGTCTACTTAGGTTATGCAGCCTGGGGGCCCGGCCAGCTCGCTTCCGAGATTACCAGCGGGGCTTGGCTCTTGAGCAAAGCTAGTGACGATCTTATCTTCGATATTTCCGATGAGGAGGTGTGGGAGGTAACCTTACGAAGAATGGGGATCGAAGCAATTCAGCTGATGCATAGCGGAGCCCTGCACTGAGTTTTTGGGGGGACAGGAATTTAGAGCAAGTTGCGGTAACTGGCATCAGCCATAATTCAGGTTAGGCGGAGCCAGGGGTTCCTTGGCTGAATTTTGCTTGAAGTCTCGCTTCAACCGATTGTGGTACAAAGTCGGATACATTACCGCCAAAACTGCTTATTTCTCTGACTAGGCTACTGGATACATAAAAGTGCTCCTCGCCGGTCATCATGAAAACAGTATCCAGTCCAGTTTCACTGCCCGAACCTAGACGTCGGTTCATATGAGCGAGTTGCGATTCGAATTCGAAATCAGAAAGGGCTCGGAGGCCCCTAAGAACAACGTTGGATTGCTTCTTGAGAGCATAATCAACGAGAAGGCCTTCGAAACAATCTACTTCTACTTGGTCGGAGTTGACAGCTTCTCGGATCATAGCCATTCGCTCTTCGGCATCAAATAGAGGTTTCTTGCGGACGTTGATTGCCACTGCAACAACAACTTTGTCAAAAATACTGAGGCCGCGCTCAATGATATTGATGTGTCCATTTGTTATGGGATCAAACGATCCTGGATAGAGGGCTAAGGTCATAGGTTATTCTCTCATTCTGTGCTGCGGTACTCAA
Source organism: uncultured bacterium (assembly GCA_964013555.1). GTDB lineage: Bacteria > Myxococcota > XYA12-FULL-58-9 > XYA12-FULL-58-9 > JABJBS01 > CAXGXL01. The sequence goes on along the minus strand of CAXGXL010000253.1, from coordinate 2,446 downwards.
AAAAACTGATTTCAACGTCGCCGAATGTTCGGTTTGCTCCTAGGGTCCAAGGACCTGCTGGGATAGGCGGAGCGGTTTTCGCGTGGTGTTCACATACTATAATGCCTCGTTGCTTGACGAGCTTCAATCGAAGCAGTTGGTTGAGGGTAGGGTCGAGAAGCCCCTGGTTGTATGGGGGATCAAGGAAAACAAGGTCGAAGAGGCTTCCCTTTTTCTTGAGTAGGCCAAGTGCTTTCTGGGCTGTGGTGTTCAGACAAGAAAGTTGTTCAGAATCAGCTATTTGAACGTTTTTTTGCAGGTGTTCAAACGCCCTTCGGTCCTTTTCAATAAAAGTGGCATGATCGGCACCCCGCGAAAGGCATTCTAGGCCAAGGCAGCCGGTTCCTGCGAAAAGGTCCAGCACCTTAGCTTGTTGTACCCGGTGCCCTAGAATCGAAAAAAGAGCCTCGCGCACTCGATCTGGGGTTGGCCGCGTAAGCTTGCCTTTTGGGGCTTGTAAACGTCGCCCTTTGAATTGCCCACTTATTATGCGCATGCCCTCTCTGTACACCGAGAGTAAATTCGTTCCAACTCCTAAAACCGACTTCGCCAGGTTGATTGCTCCATTCGTGCAGTGCTATGAGCATCCTGAAGAACAACTTTTTCTTACGTTGGAGGTAAGTTTATGAAATCGGTATGGAACCGATTGCCTCTTGTTTTGGTCGGACTATTCGCAATTAGTTGTGTTTCACGTTCTGACCTGGATGAGATGAAGGCAACTCAAAAGCAGATATTGACTAAATTGGATGAGCTGGCGAAACGCCCTGCGGCTGCTCCCGCCCGTCCACGGCGGCCTCGTGGTCCCGATCCAAAGAAAACCTATGCATTTCCTGTTGGAAAATCTCCAACTAAAGGACCAAAGGATGCCCTCGTTACCATCATTGAAGTGTCGGACTTTCAATGACCGTATTGCAAGAGAGTCGGTCCGACTCTCAAACAGATTAACGAGAAGTATCCCAACGATGTCCGGATTGTTTTTAAGCACAATCCCCTTGGATTTCATAAGCGTGCCATGCCAGCAGCCAATGCTTCTATGTGCGCCAATGAACAAGGTAAGTTTTGGGAAATGCACGACGTGATTTTCGAGAATATGAGAGCTCTCGAAGATAACAATCTCGCAGATTACGCCAAGAAGGTTGGTCTAGATCAAGCTCGCTATGATGCTTGTTACAAGGCGAATAAATACAAAGCACAGATTCAAGGCGATCAGCGCACGGCGGTTAGTTTAGGTGCGCGTGGTACTCCGGCGTTTTTCATCAATGGGCGCTACCTAAGTGGCGCTCAGCCCTTTCCCGCTTTTGATGCTCTGATTCAAGAAGAGCTCAAAAAGGCGAAGGCAAGTGGAATAGCTAAGGCTGATTACTACAATAAAGCGATTGTAGGAAAAGGTCAGAAAAAGATGTAGTTTTGTCTTGGACAAAACAACTCGAGAGCCCGGTTGACTTGTGAGAGTCAGCCGGGCTTTTTTTTGGGGCCTTTACGCGCTTTTCAAGGCAGAGATCAGATCCAAAACAACCCGTTTTCCATCACCGAAGAGCATCATGCAGTTAGAAGCGGCAAAGAGTGGGTTGGGAATTCCTGCGTAGCCGGGGGAGAGGCTTCGTTTGATGACCATAACGGTGTTGGACTTGTCGGCATCCAAGATTGGCATTCCTGAAATGGGGCTGGAGGACTCCCTAGCTAGTGGATTAACGACGTCATTCGCTCCGATAATCAAAGTAATGTCCGTATCTGGAAAATTTGGATTGATTTCATCCATTTCGATCAGCTTGTCGTAGGAAATATCAGCTTCGGCTAGTAGGACGTTCATATGCCCTGGCATTCGGCCGGCAACTGGGTGAATGGCGTAGAGGACCTCCGTTCCATTATTTTCCAGAAAATTTGCAAAATCGCGAACCGCGTGTTGGGCTTGGGCCACTGCCATTCCATAGCCAGGTACAATCACCACTCGGGAAGCTGATTCGAAAATCATTGAGGCCTCATCCGGGGTTGAAGAGGTAATCTTACCCGCATAAACTTCATCTTGAGAGAGTGCATCGCTATCTTGAGCTGAGGCGCCGATACCACCAAACAAAACGTTTGCTAGGCTTCTGTTCATAGCTTTACACATAATTTGTGTGAGAATGAGTCCGGACGCCCCAACTAAGGAGCCGGCGATGATTAGGACCGAGTTGCTTAGAACAAAGCCTGTAGCGCAAGCGGCTAAGCCGGAATAAGAGTTCAAGAGAGCTACGACAACTGGCATGTCTGCGCCACCAATTGGGATTACAAGGGTTACACCCAAAAGAGAAGCAATTCCGACTAGCATCCAAAAGAGTTGAATGTTCTGTGGATTTTCTACTGAGAGGGCGCAAAGACTGATTGAACCGAGCGCGAAGCAGACATTGGTTGCTTTAAGCAAGGGAGA